>JAAYQB010000001.1 GCA_012519525.1 Bacteroidales bacterium
AAGAACAAGAAAATGATGCTCATTTTGTTGAACTTGCAGCAGCGATGTCAATACTTGACTTTGTAAACATAGATAAAAAATTTGTAAATTTTCAAAAGGATGGCAATAAAAATAGAAGAACTATTTACAAAGAGTTTGGAATCAACTCTGATGTTAATGAAATCAGTTTCGATAATTTGGCAACAGAAACTCAAAAACTAATTGTAAATCCGCTTTCTTGTTTTATGCTTTTCTCAAAATATATGGGCTACACAATAGTTAAAAAGAGTGAAGATGGAAAAGATAAATTTATTGCTGAAAGAGTTTCAAGATACGATATATTTGATCAACAAAAAAAATACCAGCCATTTGCACGTGGTCGGTTCGACGGAGATTTTAGAAATAAAATAACAAATCTCGAATATATACAACGGCAATTTGTAGAGTGGTTACAAGAAATGACTCAACAAAGTCGTAAATTTTCTCCTTTTAATCTTAAAACAGACGATGTCTTTAATTTTGTCAAGGGGAACGTCAGTTTGTTCATAAAAAAGCATGCTACGTATAAAAATTGGGCAAAAGTTGATAATGAACTTAATAGACAGATAACAAAAATAGATAAATCGCTTGAAAATGAGAAAAAGTTCATTGAATTATTTTATCGTGCGACTGAGGAATTAATTAATCAAACTTCTACAAATAAGGGGAGTGAAGGTGATAAATATATTTTTCGTTTGCAAAACGAGGGGGACTTTGGATTGCTTAATACGATTGAACACTGGGACGTATCAGATATCTATGGAGAAAAACAAAGAAATGCTATTAAAAGTTCTAATAAAGAATCTGAAAATCAACCAACATCCATTCCATCGCCGTTTGCTCGTATTGCATTAGTTAAAACTGCTTTTGCTGAAGTTGTAGCATATGGTGATGGAGCATTGAGAGCTTACCAAAAAATTGTTTCTGACACACTTGATGTTGCGGAAATATTTTTTACATTTGATAAATGGAAAGATAAGATTGAGATAATAAAATGGGATAAGGTTGAGGATTTAAAACAACTATCCGAACATAAGCACTTTCATAAGACTCTTACTGTATTTTTGAAAAATGACGCAGAATCTTACAATTTTGACGAAATGAAGTGTCTTTATATCCTTAAATTCAAGGCAACAGGAGAAATGATAGGCGCAACCTCACCTTGTACATTGTTCTTCAGTACAGCCAATAAATTAGTTGATGAAAATGGAGATTTTTTTATTGGTACAGGAAAAGATAAAAAAACATTCGGAACAATTGAATTAAGTAATAATCATAGAGCCTTTGCCGAAATTTATCCGCTACATAAACGCAGTTGGGATTTTCAAAAATATCTCTATACTTGGATTAAAGCCAAGAATAAAAATTGGGATAATGGAAATACTCCAGTTTCCATCTATAACGAATTTGTGAAATATTTAAATTCAGAAAAGGAATTAAGTGGAAGAATAGAAGAAATAGATAATTTAATTGATAATTTTGAAGATTATGACATATTTCCGGCAGAAACACCGGTTGAAGTATGTGGAAATAGACTTCATAAATTAAGGGGATTTATTAATGTTGAGAGTTTGACCGTGAGTGATTTAATGGAAGATAAAATAATCAGTTTGCCATACGCTATTGATAGCGCAAGTTTTTTTGACGGTAATCTAATAAATGGCAAATGTTATTTATTACCCTTGAAAGAAAAATTCTTTGAATTACCTGAATCGAGAGATTTAAAAAAACAAATTAGAATTGAGGGGGGGGAAAGTACTGTAAATGTAATATTGGAGTTGTCTAATAATGGGTCCCTTAAGAAGTTTGAAAAAGTATATAAAAGAAGCGAAATGACATTGGTTGAACTATCCGATTATGATTGTTCTATATTTCCCAATGTGAAATTCCAGGAAGAGAAAAATGCGTTTTATCGAGTTGGATTATACCTACCATATAGTGCAAAAGAAATCGAAAGTAACATAGATTTTTATCAAGGAACGAATAAAATTATTTTGGGTGAAGTTGATTCAATTATTCGTAATATAAACGATTCTGAAAATGTAATTTGTAAAATCTATTCTTTAAATCAAAGAACTTTTGATCGAATGAGGGTTAAGATTGGTGATGCAACTGGAGTTTTAATACCAACATTACCTGAAAAACAACCAAATGTTGTTTTTACTTTTGCTGTTGATTTTGGAACTACAAATACTCATATTGAATATAAAACTAATATAGATAATACAATTAGACCTTTTGATATTAAAGAAAATGAAAAACAAATACAGTTTTTGCATGGAAAGATAGATGAAAATATTTTAGTTTCTGATATTGATTTTATTCCTAAAACCATTGGACAAGATAAAGGATTTAAATTTCCAGTTCGTACGGCTTTATCATTGTCAAGAAACCGAGAGCGGAGTCAAACAATATTGCCATTTGTTCAATCTAATATGATTATACCTTATGAAAAAAGAGTAGTTCCTAAATACAATGAAGTTTTTACACAACTAAAATGGGATTCTACAGAAGATGAAATGGGTTATTATATTGATTCTTTATGTTTTATGTTGCGAAATAAGGTTGTTTTAAATGATGGTAATTTATCTGAAACTAAAATTGTTTGGTTTTATCCACTTAGTATGGCAGGTAGTCGTTCTACTGTAATTCGCAATAAGTGGAAACTAGCATATTTAAAATATTTCCTTGGAATTTCAGCTACAAGTATACATGATTTGGAAATAAATCAAAATGAGATTTTAGAAAGAAATCTCATTGAGCTACCAGAGTCAATAGCGCCATTCCTTTATTATAAATATGATAGAAGCTATAAAGATGTAATAAATAATCTTGTTTCTATTGATATTGGTGGAGGTACTACCGATATAGTTTTTGTTGAAGATGGAAACACCAAATATGTAACTTCATTCCGCTTTGCAGCCGATTCTGTGTTTGGTTTAGGAGAACAGATTACTTCGGTTGTTAGCAAATATCAATCTGATATTGAAAATATTATTCTTGATGAAAATAGATCTGGGGGTGCTAAGTATAATTATTTGTTTGATAATATTTATAGGGGTATTATTGGAGATACAGAAAAAGGGGATATTGCTTCATTCTTTTTTGCACTTAAAAATCACGAAAGATTGCAAAATATTGAAAATGATAGAATTGATTTTAATGCTATGCTCACACGAGATAGCGACCAAAAGTTAATATTTGTACTGTTTTATTCTGCTATTATTTATCACACGGCACAAATAATGAAAGCAAAAAAGATGGAATTACCTCGGCATATCGCATTTAGTGGCAATGGTTCACGCATTATTAATATTATTGGAGACAAAAAAGTTTTAGCTGAACTTTCAAAATGTATTTTTGAAAAAGTTTATGAAAAAAAATACGGTAATAGTGGTTTAGATATTATTCAAAACACCAAAAACCCTAAAGAATTAACCTGCAAAGGTGGTATCAAAGCGGCTGACAAAAATTATGACCAAGGACATTTTGAACCTTTAGTTTTATGGGGGATTGATAATGATACATTCATAACAGATAACGATACATATTCATCTGTAGATATTAAATATAGCGTAACAGAAACTAGTAAAAAAGTAAAAGAATTTACTGAATATGTCGTTAATGAATTAGTGTATGAGAAATACACTGAAGATGTTGTTCTCGAAACTTTTGCTAAAGTGTTGAATATAAATCAGCAAGCTTTGAAAATAGCTAAGGATATTCTAAAAAGGGAAGATGACTTAGTCAATTTTACACGTAATGGCATAAAAAATAAAATCGATTCAATAGGCAATGTTAGTAACATAAAAATAGAGGAAACATTTTTCTTTTATCCTATTACAAGTTTGCTAAATGTCATAAGTAAAGAATCTTCTGAAATTGAAAATTCCTCGAATAGTAACAATAGATTTTTTAGAACCAAAAATGGGAATATACTAAATGAGGAGTTAAATAATTCAACAGATGCTTCTTTTAGGGTTTTCAACATTAGAAATAATGAAGCTGATTTTGAATATTGTGGTGGTTTGGTAAATCCTGACTATTTTGACGGTGTTTGTATCTTTGAAAATAATCCGGCAAATATTCCAGAAAAAACAAGAATAAATACTGTTAAACATGGTATTGTGAAAAAAGATAATAATAATAATTGGGTTGTTGATGAACCCGCAATCATTAAATTTATTTAAGAGCTATGCATTACGTAATAATTATCATAATCATTATAGTTATCGTTTTTTATCAAGTAAAGATTTTTACTTCTACTATTAGTAAATTAAAAGATTATGATTCTATTTTTTCAAAAAATGCTGAAGATTATGAACTCTTGAAAGATAGGAAACTTAAAGAACTCGAGGAGGTAGATATTACTTCTCTTAAAAAAATGCTCATAAATGTTGGTGAAAATTATAGCGAATGCTATTATACTGAGGTTGACGAAAATTCTGAAGAAAGAGTGTTTTTCGATAAATATACTGCAAAAGAAAAATTAAAAATAAGATATAATTCTTTAACAGGTATCAGTTGTGAAAATAAAAATCCAATTTATTTGAGAATTCAAAAGTCAATAAATAATTATTTGTTAAAAAACGACAAAGGTGTAAGCGATTTTCATCTAATGAAGGATATTGTGGATCGAAATTGTGATGCCGTTGATGAAGAAATTCAAACACAGATACCTATACCACTTTATTTGGGTTTGGTTGGTACTATGGCTGGTATTTTGGTTGGCATAGGTTATTTATGGTTAAGTGGAGGTTTGAACGATTTACTCAATGCAGGCAATGGAGCCAGTGGAGCTGAAGGGGTTGAAGCGTTACTTGGAGGAGTTGCTTTGGCAATGATTTCAAGTATTTTGGGGATTTTATTAACTACAATTGGCTCATTAAGAGTAAAAAATGTTAAATTTGAATTTGAAAAGAATAAACACCTTTTTTTAAGCTGGATACAAGAAAAATTATTGCCAAGTTTATCCAATGATGTTGCTCAAACATTAGAGAAAATGTCACAAAATTTAGTTAATTTTAATAGTACATTTAAGTCAAATACTACTAATTTGGGGAGTGCTCTTTCCAAAGTAAATGAATCATATAAACTTCAAAAAGAACTTATAAGTGAAGTTAACCAAATAAATGAGGGGAGACTGGCAACAGCAAATCTTAAGCTTTTAAATAGGTTCATTGAGTGTTCAGATCAAATAGGGACTTTGGGTACTTATTTGCAAAATGTAAATTCTTATTTAGAAAATGTTCGAGATCTGAATACAAAATTGGATGAATATGAAAATCGTACGCAATTTATAGAAAATGCAAGTAAATTTTATGCAAAGCACGAAAATTGGTTGACAGAAAATATTGAGGAGGCTAATAGAGCTATGAAAGATGCTATAGAAAAATATAACAACACAGCGTCTAATTCATTGTTGAAGATTCAGGAGTCAATGGAAACTCAAATTAAAAATTTTGGAGAGATAATTCAATCTCAACATGAAAAACTTGCTGAAAAATCGAAAGAAGTTGACAATATTGTCACAGAACTTCAAAACCTTACTGCTATAAAAGACAGTATAGCAAAATTTGGACGTGTAACAAGCGAACAAAACGAAAAAATAAGTGAACTTGCAAATTATATTAAAGAGTTTGTTAAGGAAAAAACTTTGAGCGGTGAAGTGAAAGTTGTTCAACACATACCTCGTTCAATAAAAATATTAGCAATCGTGGGTATTAGTATAATGTTATTTTCTGGTTTACTTTACATTTTGCCAATAATTTGGGAATGGATTATTAAGTAATAAACTAGTTATTTTAATGACGAAACAAAGAAAAGAGTCCTATTTCTGGACAAGTTTTTCAGACTTGATGACAAGTATGTTTTTTGTAATGCTCGTGCTTTTCATTTTAACAATAGCGCTTTTGCATAGAAAAATGGTAGATATTGAAAAAGAGAGAAAAGCAACGCAAGCACAAATAGATAAAATTAAGGAGATTGAGGAAGCTGTAAATAAAATTGATTCAACATATTTTGATTACAACAAAGTGTACAAGAAGCATATATTAAAAATCAAAGTTAACTTTCCTCTCGCCCAATCCAATATCAATACATTAAATGATGATACACGAAAAGAACTTATTAATGCAGGGCGTTCAATTCAAAGCACTCTTAAAAAAATTAACTTTGAGTATCCTGAAATTCAATATTTGTTAATTATTGAAGGTCAAGCATCAAAAGATAATTATACCCAAAACTATGAACTAAGTTATGAAAGAGCTTTAGCTTTGTGGAAACTTTGGAATGCCGATAGTATTTATTTTGGTAGTAATTGTGAAGTATTAATTTCTGGTAGTGGAACTAGTGGTTCAATGAGAGACAGTAAAGAGTCTTTAAATCAACGATTTTTGATTCATATTATTCCAAAACCAGGTATTATTGAAAAGAACAAATCAAATTAAAATGTGTTGTAAGAGAAGTATATACACGGCATTGTTGATTATGGTTTTCTTCCTGTTTTTTGGTTGTGGGCACAAATCAGGTCGTAAAGACAAACATAATATTAAGAGACACCATAATATTACACAAGCCGTTGATAATACAGATGAATATAAAGGGAAAACCATTCTTGAGATGGAAGATAATTGCGGTGTGAAATATGTCTGGATTGAAATTAACGGTTTGAAATTGAAATTTATTTTTGATACAGGAGCTAGTAGCATTTGTATTTCATCCGCTGAGGCTACAGTATTGTATAGACAAGGAACATTGCAAAAAGAAGATATTTTAGATGTTCAATATTTTCAGGATGCTACAGGTAGAGTCTCAGCAGGTACAAGGATAAATCTGAGAACAGTAAAAATTGGTAATAGAGTTTTGCAAAACATAGAAGCGACGGTAATTGATAATAATGAAGCACCTTTGTTGCTTGGACAAAGTGCATTAGAAAAATTCGGCAAGATTTCAATTGACAATGAAAACAATTTTATAGTATTTGAATAATGGAAAAAGTGTTAGAAGTATAAAACGGACTGTATTATTCAATGATATTTTATTAAAATAAGCTATTATTTTTATTAACATATTGTTGTGAAATACTTTTATAAAAAGTTTTTTACTATATGCTAAGAGTATTTAATTTTGCAACATTATAGATATTGTATGTTTAGTTATTGTAAAAAATATATTTTTCCTTTAGTGTTGTTTTTCTTTTTAACTGCAAATCAGAGTGGTGTGTATTCGCAAGTTACTAAAGTCAGTTTGACGAATGAAAGAAAGCAGTTGGAAAAAGAATTGGCACAGCAGAAGAAATTATTAGACGAAACGACGAGAAACAGAAAAGCATCTTTACGAGAAATACAGCTTTTAACCAATCAAATTAAAAAACAAGAAAAACTTATTCAAACAATCACATCGGAACTTTCGTGCTTAGACGTAGAAATAGAGACGGTAACCGAGGAAATAGCACAGCTTCAAGTCAAATTGGATGAACTGATTAAAGAATACGAAAAAGCGATTTACATAGCCTATAAGCACAGAGACGTACTTCTTAAAACAACTTTTATTATTTCGGCTGAAAATATACATCAAGCTGTTAAACGTATGCGTTATTTGCAAGAGTATTCCAATGCTTTAAATCGTCACATGAAACTTATCAAAGAGACGCAAAAGGCAAAGAAAAGCAAAGAAGAAAGCTTGATAAGTATCAAACAAGATAAAATATGTTTGTTGGATAATAAGAGTAAAGAGAAAACCAATTTACAACAACAACAACAACAGAAAGATAAACTTGTAGTAGACCTAAGAAAGAAAGAGAGTCAGATAAATAAAGAAATAGCAGCTAAAGTAAAAAGACAGAAAGCAATAGATGCACAAATAGCTAAAATTGTTGAGGCGGAATTAGCCAAAGCCAAAGCTACGACAAAAGCCTCGCCCAAGATAGCGGAAGCTAATGTAACATTAGCCAACGATTTTGCGAACAATCAAGGAAAACTTCCTTGGCCCGTAGATAACGGAACGATTATTACGGGTTTTGGAACTTATTCTCATCCGGAGGTATCCTCTGTGAAAATCACCAATAATGGCATTAATATTTTAACGGATAAAACTTCACAAGTACGTGCGGTTTTCAAAGGTAAAGTATCGACTGTAACGGCTATGGATGGTGCTAACGTTGTGATTATTAGTCATGGAACTTATTTGACGGTTTACAGTAATTTAGGCACTGTTTATGTTAAAGCAGGCGATAATGTCAACACAAAACAAGTTATCGGAACCATGAAAGCCGAGCCTAACGATAGCAAATCGGAGTTGCATTTCGAAATACGCAGAGAACGAACGCCGCTTAATCCCGTACAGTGGATAAGCAGATAAATAAATTGATTCCCTTTTTGCTTTTTATACAATAAAAGAAGCATAGTTAAAGTTACTTTTACACATTATTTAAAAAAAATAAACATTAATATAATATTATTAGAGAAAAAATTGTAACTTTGCAAGCTTAAAAAAAATTAAAACTCGAATAGTGTATGTTGAAGAAAAGGGTTGTTTTTCTTTTGTTTAGCTTTCTTATTGTCGTGTCTTTCCCTGTATTGGCACAGCAAAAAGAACAGCGTTCGTATAAAAAAGAGAAGCGAATAGAGAAAAAAAGTAAAACAAAAACGAGTCGAAAATTTCGCAAATACAAAACAAAAGAAGAAAAATTCGAGGCAGCTAAAATGTATTATTCAAAAGGTTCTTATTTAACGGCATCGCAATTATTAGAAGAAATTTATCCTTTGTATTTAGGTACCGAAAAAGGAGATTCCATTCTATTTTTATTTGCGAGCAGTTATTATCGCAATGCTGATTATCTGATAGCTGCATTTTATTTTAATGATTTTTTAAGAAAATATCCGCAAAGTCCTCGTGCCGAAGATGCTGCTTTTTATAGAGCAAAAGCCTATTATTTGAACTCGCCCGACTATAATTTAGACCAAACCGATACTTATTTGGCAAAAGAAAATTTAGAAATGTTTGCTAATTACTATCCTAAAGGAGAGCATATTGAAGAAGTGAATGTTATGTTGGATAGTGTTAGAAATAAATTAGCCTTGAAAGATTTTTCAATAGCAATGATGTATTATCGGACCAAGAATTATAAATCGGCACAAATAGCTTTTCAAAATTTAATGAAAGATTATGCTGATAGTAAGTACGTAGAAGAAGCACTTTTTATTATGATGAAAAACAACTACGAATATGCAATGAAAAGTGTTGAGGCTAAAAAACTCGAACGCTTTCAAATGGTAATAGATGTGAAAAATAAATTAAAAGCCAAATATCCTACATCGCCTTATTTAGCGGAAGCGGAAAAAATATCGAATGAAGTCGAAAAAAGAATGGCAAAATTAATAGCAGAAAAAAATAATTAAAAATATTAAATATTATATAAATGGATAATCAAGAAAAAGAAAACAAAACTCATCAAACTAGAATAGTGAGACCGAACACCTTAGCTATTACAAGAGATATTGATAAATTTGATGAAAAAACAGGTAATCTTTACGAAACCGTTGTAGTGATATCGAAAAGAGCCAATCAAATAGCATCGGATTTAAAAGAAGAATTGGAAGAGAAAATAAAAGAGTTTGCACCGATTCGCGATACGATGGAAGAAATATTAGAAAACAGAGAACAAATAGATTTAGCCAGACAATATGAGCAAATGCCGAAACCTTCTCTGTTGGCTACCGAAGAATTTTTAGAAGATAAAATTTATTTCCGTAAACCCGAAGAATAAAATCTGATTTTGAATACGAAGGGGAATATATTAATCGGTATAACAGGCGGTATTGCTGCATATAAGTCTTTGTCGCTTATACGTTTGTTTGTACAAAATGGCTATGAAGTGAAAGTAGCGACAACTAAAAACGCACTTAATTTCATTACGCCATTGTCAATAGAAACGCTTAGCAATAATACGCTTTATTCCGATATGTTTACCCTGCCGAGCAATCGGCAAGTTGAGCACATAGCTTTGTCGGATTGGGCAGATGTTGTGGTTGTTGCACCGGCTTCTGCCAATATCATAGGGAAATTAGCTTCGGGCATTGCCGACGATGCTTTAAGTACATTGCTCTTAGCCGTTAAAAAGAAAATATACATTGCCCCGGCGATGAATGAAAGAATGTTTACTCATTTTTCAGTTCAAAAAAATTTAAGCTTTTTACGTGAAAATGGAATACAAATCATTGAACCTGAAGAAGGATTTTTAGCATGTAAGGTCAAAGGAAAAGGGAGAATGGCGGAGCCGGAAACGATTTTTAACATAGTCAACGACGGCTTTGAAGCAAAAGAATCTTTTTCTCATCTTACGGCATTGGTAACGGCAGGTCCTACATACGAACCTATTGATGCTGTTCGCTTTGTAGGGAATTATTCTTCAGGTTTAATGGGTTTTTCATTGGCGGAAGCATTAGCCGAAAAGGGCATACGGGTCAATCTTGTCGCAGGACCGACACACTTAACAAGTCGGCATCCTTTCATTCAACGCACCGATGTGCAAACGGCAAATGAAATGCTGAATGCCTGTAAAAGCTTAGCTGCTAAAGCCGATATTCTTATTATGGCAGCTGCTGTTGCCGACTATTCGCCCGAGCATCCCTCAACGGAAAAAATAAAGAAAACAACAAAAGATTTGCAACTCACTTTACAACCGACAGCGGATATTTTGAAAACATTGGCTGCAAAAAAGAAAAAAAAGCAAGTGGTTGTCGGCTTTGCTCTCGAAACCAATAATGAAGTAGAAAATGCAAAGAAAAAATTAAAAGAAAAAAATGCCGACTGCATCATTTTAAATTCATTACGCGACGAAGGAGCCGGTTTTGGCGTAACGACAAATAAAGTAAAAATAATAGACACAAAGGGAAATATAATTGATATTCCTTTGCAGTCGAAAAAAGAAATTGCAAAAACAATCGTTCAGTATATAATAACACATCATATAAATAAAAATAAAAAACAATGAAAAGGCTGATTGTAAGTTTGTTTTTAACGATAAGCTTCATTGCATGTTTTTCTCAAGAATTTAAAGCAAGAGTAAGTGTCAACACTCAAAAATTACAAGGAGCGGATAAAACACCGTTTACTGCACTCGAACAAGAATTAAATTCTTTTGTCAATGAACGTAAATGGACGAATTATAACTTTAAAAGTGAAGAAAAAATAGAATGCAATATTCAATTAAGCGTTGAAGAAATTGTATCGGCAGGAAAATACAATGCAAGACTGCTTGTGCAATTAAGTCGTCCGGTATTTAATTCTTCTTACCTTTCTTCTTTATTTGCTTTTCAGGATAATGGCGTATCTTTTACTTATACGCTTAATCAGCCCTTAGACTATGATAACAATAGCTTTCAACATCCGCTTACAGCCATTGTCGGTTTTTATTTAAATTTATTTTTAGGTTTAACCTTCGATTCTTTTTCTCAGAGCGGAGGTACACCTTACTATAGTCAATGCCAGACTATTTTAAATTATTCGCAAGCCAACAGCGTAGGCTGGGACCCTAAAGAAAAGAAAAATCGTTATTGGCTGATTGAAAATATAAGCAATCCGTCTAATCAGGTCATTCGAGATTTTTATTATAAATACCATCGTCTCGGATTAGATATAATGCACAAAGATATTGACGGAGCTCTCGATAATATTTTACAAGCTTTAGAAGAATTAAAACAATTCAATCAATCCAAATCAGGTGTAATGATGTTTAGCTTGATATTTACAGCTAAAAGCGATGAATTGGTCAATGTTTTTTCGGGAGCATCTGAGGAAAAACGTCATCAAGCTTATGAGCTTTTGAAGCAAATGGACCCTTTAAATGAATCGAAATATAGTAAATTAACGAAATAATTTTTATTGGAAAATTTAATTTATGTTACAAAGCCTTAGTATTGAAAATTACACCTTAATCAAACGTGTACATATTGATTTTGCAGATGGATTTTCTGTTATTACAGGCGAAACGGGAGCGGGGAAGTCGATTTTATTGGGAGCTATAGCATTGTTAACAGGGCAGCGTGCCGATACTTCTGTTTTATACGATAAAACAAAAAAAAGTATTGTTGAAGCCGAGTTTGCAATTAAAGGCTACGGATTAGAAGAGTTCTTTGAAGAAAACGATATAGATTACGACAATCAATGCATTATACGTAGAGAAATAACACCTCAAGGAAAATCGCGTGCTTTTATTAACGATACCCCCGTAGCATTGAACGTATTGAAAAAAATAGGGGAAGACTTATTGGATATTCATGCTCAGCATACTAATTTGCTATTGCAAAATAAAGATTTTCAACTAATCTTAGTCGATCAATACGCACAGTTACAAGAAGAAATAGCAACATATCAACAACATTATAAGCAATATATTAATCTAAAAAAAGAATACGATTTCTTATTTACAAAAGATATCAATACCGATAAAGATTACTGGAAGTTTTTATACAAAGAGTTGGAAGATGCTCATTTGCAAGTAGGGGAGCAACAAGAATTGGAAAGTAATTTGGAAATTTTATCCAATGCGGAAGAAATAAAACGGCAACTTTATACCGTATCTCAGCAGTTGCAAGAAAATGAGGGCAATGTTTTGTCTAATTTACACGATTGTCATAATCGCATGCAAAGCATTGAAAAATATAAAAAAGAAATTCAAACCATATCGGAACGTCTTTATTCTCAAATAGTAGAATTAAAAGATATCCTATTAGATGTGGATAAATTGCAGGAAGACACAATGCATGACCCTTTTAAGATAGACCAATTCACACAGCGTTTGGATGAAATATATACACTTCAAAAAAAACACAAAGTCAATACGGAAGAACAGCTATTGGAAATCCGACAAACGATAGAAAATAAATTGCAGGCTATGGCATCATTGGAAAGTAAAAAGGAAGAAATAACAGCAGCTATAGCTCAATTAGAAACTCATTTACATATATTAGCACAACAACTTTCCGATAAGCGAAAGCAGATAGTCGGTAAAATGGAAACCGACATAAAAAGCGTTTTGCATTTTATGAATATGCCTCATGCGATAGTCAATATTCGATTAGAAAAAACTGATACTCTCAACAAAAGAGGATTTGATAAATGTGTTTTTTATTTTACGGCTAATCTTGGAACAACAACACAACCCGTTCATGCTATTGCTTCGGGAGGAGAGCTGTCGCGATTGATGTTAGCAATGAAATCTTTAATTTCTCAGAAAAATATATTACCTACTATTATTTTCGATGAAATTGATAGCGGTGTTTCGGGCGAAATATCGACAAAAATGGCTAAGGTAATGCAAAAAATAGCCGGTTATAGCCAAGTAATAGCTATTACACATGTTCCGCAAATTGCTGCAAAAGGTAGCAAACATTACCTCGTTTATAAGGAAACAAAAGATGAAAAAGCAATTTCTACTATCAAAGAATTATCTTCCGATGATAGAATTTATGAAATTGCAAAAATGATAAGCAACGAACAAATAACTGATAGTGCAATAGATGCGGCAAAACATTTGCTTAAATCTTAAAAAAAATAAAGATGTTGAAAAAAAAATATTTCAAAAATGTGAATATTTACAAATAAAATGCTTATTTTTGTAAAAAAATTTAGAAAATATAAATAAATAACATAAATTAATATAAAATACTTTAAATATGATAGATATAGATTGGAAAAATTTAGCATTTGGGTACGTGAAAACCGATTATAATGTAAGATGCTATTATCGAAACGGACAATGGGGCGAGTTAGAAGTATCGTCTTCGGAAGAAATACCGATGCACATGGCAGCAACTTGTTTGCATTATGGTCAAGAAGCATTTGAAGGACTAAAAGCTTTCAGAGGTAAAGATAATAAAATTCGTTTGTTCCGTATTGATGAAAATGCAAAACGTTTGCAAGCATCATGTGCAGGAATTATGATGGCGGAATTTCCTATAGAAAAATTTAAAGAAGCGGTTCGTAAAGTTGTTAAATTAAACGAACGTTTTATTCCACCTTATGGAACAGGAGCATCGCTTTATATACGTCCATTAGTTATAGGAACAGGTGCACAAGTGGGAGTTAAACCGGCAAGCGAATATTTATTTGTCGTTTTTGTAACACCGGTAGGACCTTACTTTAAAGGCGGATTCAAAACGACTCCGTTTGTCATAACACGTAAATACGACCGTGCAGCTCCTCTTGGTACGGGAACTTTCAAAATAGGAGGAAATTATGCTGCAAGTTTACGTGCAGGGCAAGAAGCTGCTAAAGGAGGATATTCTAATGTGTTTTATTTAGACGCTATTGAGAAAAAATACATTGACGAATGCGGAGCAGCCAACTTCTTTGGTGTTAAGAACAACACTTATATTACTCCTAAATCCAATTCAATATTACCTTCTATTACTAATAAATCCTTACTGCAATTGGCTGAGCATTTAGGAATGAAAGTAGAAAGAAGACCTATAGCTTTAGAAGAGTTGGAAACTTTTGAAGAAGCAGGTGCTTGCGGTACGGCTGCCGTAATAAGTCCAATCGGATATATTGATGATTTAGATAATAATAAACGCTATACTTTCTCAAAAGACGGTGAACCGGGTCCTTGGAGTACAAAATTATTCAAATTATTACAAGGAATACAGTATGGAGAAGAGAAAGATGTGTTTAATTGGTGCGAAATATTATAAACAATTTAAAAACATAAATTTAATATGATGAAAAAAAGAAATGTAATTATTATTGGAGCTGCGGGAAGAGATTTTCATAACTTCAACACCTATTATAGAGGAAAAGCTAATTATAATGTAGTAGCTTTCACAGCAGCACAAATTCCTGATATTGCAGGAAGAAAATACCCGAAGGAATTGGCAGGTGCAGATTTGTATCCTAATGGAATTCCTATTTATGATCAAAAAGATCTTGAAAAATTGATTAAAAAACACAATGTTGATGATTGTGTTTTTGCATACAGTGATATCGAGTATAGAGATATTATGAATATTTCGGCAATGGTAAATGCTGCCGGTGCAAATTTCGTATTGTTAGGACCAAAAGAAACTTCCATTAAAAGCAAAAAACCGGTTATTGCAGTGGGTGCAACCAGAACAGGTTGCGGTAAAAGCCAAACTTCAAGAAAAATTATTGAAGCTTTTATGGAATTGGGCGTAAAAGTTGTTGCCGTTCGTCACCCGATGCCTTATGGCGATTTGAATGCTCAAAAAGTTCAAAGATTTGCTACGGTAGAAGATTTGAAAAAACACAAATGTACTATTGAAGAAATGGAAGAGTATGAACCGCACGTGGTAAGAGGTAATGTTATTTATTCGGGAGTAGATTATGAAGCAATCTTAAGAGCTGCTGAAAATGATCCGAACGGTTGTGATGTTATTCTTTGGGACGGCGGTAACAACGACTTCTCTTTCTACGAAACGGATATGATGGTTACCGTAGTTGACCCACATAGAGCAGGACACGAAGTTTCTTATTATCCCGGCGAAGCTACTTTGAGATTAGCTGATGTTGTTGTTATTAACAAAATTGATACAGCTTCTCCTGAAGGCATTCAAAAAGTTAGAGACAATATTAGTAAAGTCAATCCTAAAGCCATTGTTGTTGATGCAGCTTCACCGATTTCGGTTGATAAACCGGAATTAATTAAAGGTAAAAAAGTATTGGTGGTAGAAGACGGACCAACTCTAACTCATGGCGATATGACTATAGGTGCAGGTACTGTAGCTGCTAAAAAATATGGTGCTGCAGAATACGTTGACCCACGTCCTTATACGGTTGGCAAGTTAACCACTACTTTTGAAACCTATCCGGGAATCGGTAAATTATTACCGGCTATGGGGTATGGTGCAGAACAGATTGCTGATTTAGAAAAAACCATCGCAAAAACTCCTTGCGATACGGTTGTAATTGCTACGCCGATTGATTTGTCAAGAATCGTAAAAATCAACAAGCCTACTGCAAAAGTAGAATACGAACTTCAAGAAATCGGTCAACCCGATTTTAAAGCTATTATTAAAGAGTTTGTTGCAAAACACATAAAAAAATAAATTCACGGAAAGCGACTTTCTTGTAGAGTCGCTTTTTTTTTATACTAATATTTTATAATATTAAAAATGAAAAATAAAAGTCTTATATCCATTACGGATTACAGTAAAGAAGAGTATTTACGTATACTTTCTTTAGCAGAAGAATTTGAAAAAGAACCCAATCAAAGAATTGCAGAAGGAAAAGTAGTTGCCAGCTTGTTTTTTGAACCTTCGACTCGTACGCGATTAAGTTTTGAAAGCGCCATTAATCGATTAGGTGCTAAAGTGGTAGGGTTTGCCGATACGAATACTTCCAGTGGAACGAAAGGAGAAAGTATGGTAGATACGATAAAGACTGTAAGTTGTTATGTAGATTTAATTGTCATGCGTCATTCATTGGAAGGTGCCGCTCGTTTAGCAAGCGAAGTAGCATCTGTTCCTATTATCAATGGAGGAGACGGCTCCAATCAACATCCGACACAATGTTTACTTGATCTTTACTCTATCAAAAAAACACAAGGAACTTTAGATAATTTAGATATTGCTTTAGTAGGTGATTTGAAGTACGGTAGAACAATTCACTCTTTAGCTATTGCCATGAGTAATTTTAATACTACTTTCCATTTAGTATCACCTGAAAGTTTAAAATTACCAAGCTCTGTTAAAATGTATATTAAAGAAAGAAACCTTAAGTATTATCAATATACTGAAATACAAGATGCTGTTGATAAAGTAGATATACTATACATGAGCCGTGTTCAAAGAGAGCGATTTTTAGATATTCAAGATTATGAAAAAGTGAAAAATTCATGCATTTTAGATAAATCTCTATTAGCCAATGTAAAATCAAGTATGAAAGTATTGCATCCACTTCCACGTGTTAATGAAATTAATATAAATGTAGATAGCACGCCTTATGCTTATTATTTTCAACAAGCTAAAAATGGTGTTTTTGTACGTCAAGCACTTATAGCTTTAATTTTAGGATTAAAATAATACAAATAAAATGAGTAAGAAAGAGTTAATAGTATCAGCCATTCAAAATGGAACAGTCATCGACCATATAGCTGCCGATAAACTATTTCAAGTAATCAAAATCTTAAATCTCGAAATTTGTTCTAATCAAATTTTATTCGGAACGAATTTAGAAAGTAAAAAATTAGGAAAAAAAGCCATTATAAAGATTCAGAATAAGTATTTTGAAAAACAAGAAATCAGTAAAATTACCATTGTAGCTCCTACAGCTTCTTTGATAATGATTAAGGATTATGAAGTTATAGAGAAAGTTAATTTATCATTGCCACATACAATTGAAGGAATTGTGAAGTGTTTTAATCCGAAATGTATTACCAATCACGAAACAGTATTGCAAAAATTCACAGTGCTAAATAATTCTCCTAACGATAATATCAGATTGTTTTGCCATTATTGTGAGAAAATAACGAAAGAAGATTATTTGACTTTTTTATAGGATAGCTTCATCGCTATTTTGACTAACTTCTTGAATTGAATGCCACAGTTGAGATGCTGTAGTGTCCCAAGAGAACTTTTGTAATTGTTTTTTCCCTTTTTCTATTAATGCTAACCGTAATTTATCGTTCGTAAAAATTTCTATCATAGCATTAGTAATTTCATCTATATGATAAGGACTCACTAAAATGGCTGCATCTTCGGCAATTTCGGGCATAGCCGTAATGTTGGAGGTAATTACCGGAACATTGCATGAAAATGCTTCTAAAATAGGGACTCCAAATCCTTCAAAATAGGAGGCATAAAGCAAGCAATGAGAAGAAGATAGGATTTCGTTGAGTTTTTTAGTCGACACATATCCTGTAAATATAACGTCATCACGATATTTAAGAGAAGAGTAGACTATTTTCATTTGTTTTGTCCAATATTTTTGAGTACCGGCAAATACTAATTTGGCTTTAAATCCTTGTTCTTTAAATAAATCGAAAGCCAATAAATGATTAATAATATTCTTGCGTTGATTTCCGCTTCCAACAAAGACAAAGTAAGGACACCCTTCTGATAATTGATTGCGAACAACCGTTTTTTCGCTTTCAGGTATTTCAAAAAAATCTTCAGCTGCGGCATTGTAAACTACTTCGATTTTCGATGCAGGAATACCATAAGTTTTTACAATGTCATTTTTTGAAAAGTGGGATACGGTAATTAACTTATCGGCTTTGTGAGCAAATTGAGGAAAAAAATACTGAAAGTAGCGACGTGTTAATTTAGGGAGAAAATCGGGATGATGCTCAAAGTTGAGGTCATGTATGATGTTGATAGTCTTTACAGAAGTGTTTAAACAAATCCAGCCGTCAGGAGAAAGGAATATGTCAATTTTTTCTTTTTTTAAAGCACGTTTGATACCGAATTCGAAAAATAAAAACCATAAAAAAGGATGTCGAGCAGGAGGAAAAACGACAACGGGTTTTACGTTGTCGGCAAAAATAAACTCATCTAAAGGTTTGCGGTCAAAAAAGAAGATAAAGTCATGTTCAGGATGTGCTTTTACCATGCGTTTAAGTACTTCGTAAGAGAACCACGCAATGCCGTCCATCTTTCCTTTAACAAATAGCCGAGTATTAACGCCTATACGCATCAGATATGTTATTTATTATTGGTCTTTGTGTTTTTCTTTTTTTTAATAAGAAAAATATCTTTATCGTTATTATAGTCTAATGTAATTTTATCACCACCTTTAATAGATTCATTGATAATTTCTTCTGAAATTAAATCTTCTACGTATTTTTGAATAGTACGTTTCAACGGTCTTGCTCCAAATTGAGAACTCCATCCTTTTTCTGCTATTGCATCTTTGGCTTTATTAGAAAGCGATAACTCTATGTCGAGTTCATTTAGTCGCTGATAGACAAATTGCAATTCTATTTCGATGATTTTATGTATGTCTTTTTTCTCTAATGGATTAAAGATAATAATATCATCAAGGCGATTTAAAAACTCAGGTGCAAATTGTTTGCTTACAGCATCTTCTATTACCTTTTGTGCATTTTTAGCCTCTGCTTCTTGTCGTGCTTTTGTCGAAAAACCTACTCCTGTTCCAAATTCTTTTAATTGGCGACTACCTACATTGGAAGTCATGATGATAATCGTGTTTTTAAAATCTACTTTACGTCCTAATCCGTCAGTAAGTTGACCATCATCAAATACTTGTAATAAAATATTATAGATATCGGTATGTGCTTTTTCAATTTCATCGAGTAATACAATAGAGTAGGGCTTTCTTCTTACTTTTTCGGTTAATTGTCCTCCTTCTTCATACCCTACATAGCCCGGAGGCGCTCCTATTAAACGAGATATTGTGAATTTTTCGGTATACTCGCTCATGTCGATGCGTATCATAGCATCGTAGCTGTCAAATAAATATTTAGCCAATACTTTTGCCAAATAGGTTTTCCCGACACCCGTAGGTCCTAAGAAAACAAACACACCAATGGGTTTATTGGGGTTTTTTAATCCGATTTTATTTCTTCGGATAGCTTTCGATATTTTATTGATGGCTTCTGCTTGTCCTATAACTTGTTCGTTCAACTCTTTTTCCATTGTAACAAGTCGTTGGTTATCTTCTTTTGCAATACGCTTTGCCGGCACTCCTGTTATCATAGCTACTACATCTGCAACTATTTCTTCGTTTACTTCTTTACGATTGAGCTGGATTTCTTTTTCCCAATTTGCTTTTGCAATATTGATTTGTTCTTCTAAATCTTTGTATAAATCTCTATATTTAGCAGCTTCTTCGTAGGATTGTTTTTGAATTGACTTTCGTTTTTCATCATTAAGTTCATCAAGACGCTTTTCCATTTGAATAATATCTTCAGGAATTTCAATGTGATGTATGTGGACTCTTGCTCCGGCTTCATCTAAAGCGTCAATAGCTTTATCGGGAAGACAACGGTCGGTGATATAGCGTTGTGTAAGAGTAACACAGGCTTTAATAGCTTCGTCGGTATAATAAACAAGGTGATGGTCTTCGTATTTGCTTTTGATATTATGTAGTATCTCTATTGTTTCTTGTGGGGTAGTAGGCTCTACTAAAACTTTTTGAAATCGTCTTTCTAAAGCTCCATCCGATTCAATGTGTTTGCGGTATTCATCAAGAGTTGTTGCACCAATACATTGTAATTCACCACGTGCCAAAGCGGGCTTAAACATATTGGAGGCATCTAATGAACCGGAGGCATTGCCTGCTCCTACAATGGTGTGTAGTTCATCAATAAATAAAATAACATCCGGATTAGCTTCTAATTCGTTTAAAACCGCTTTCATACGCTCTTCAAACTGTCCTCTGTATTTAGTGCCGGCAATCATAGAGGCTAAGTCGAGTGTAACAATTCGTTTGTTAAATAAGATGCGTGGAACATTACGCTGTTTGATACGCAGAGCCAAACCTTCTGCTATGGCAGATTTTCCAACACCGGGTTCACCTATCAATACGGGATTGTTTTTCTTACGTCGACTAAGAATCTGAGCAATACGTTCCAATTCTTTCTCTCTTCCGACAATAGGGTCCAAGCGATCTTCTTCTGCTGCTTTGCTTAAATCTCGTCCAAAAGCATCTAAGACAGGAGTGCTTCTTTTTTTAGATTTATCTTTTTTGGTATATTCATGGGGATTATCATAAGATTCCATAAAATATTCGCTGTCGGAATTATCAGAGTCGGCACTACTAATAGGCGATGCATTTTCTTGTGATGAAAGTTTATCCGCCATAAGCAATGATTCTACTTTTTTGTAAGTAATACCTTGTTCTTCTAATAATTTCTTTATGTAGTTATCGTCTGTCCAAAGTATAGAAAGAATGAGATGTTCTATTTCGATGTTTTTGCTATGAAATTTTTTAGCAAATAAGCCTGCTAAATTAATAACGCGTTCGGTTTGTTTGTAGAGAGGTAGGGACTCAGCTTGTACATGGGGATTAGCATCGTATAATTCGGTGATTTTTTTGATAATACGTTCTTTGATTAAATCTATATTGACATCAAACTCTGAAAAAACATGTTTTACAACAGGAATTTCCATGTCAATCATCGTTAAAAAAAGATGCTCAATTCCTATAAACTCATTTCCTAATTGTTGTGCTATAGTAGAACTATAACGTAACATTACTTCCATATCGTTTGAAAAAGTCCACTTACTCATTTTTATATGTTATTGTTTATGAATTGATACTATATAATAATAATAAGACTAATAATTTTTTCAAAAATACTAAAAATAACTATGTGATGAAGAGTATAAATAAGAATAATTTTTAACATTAAAATGTTAAGTTTATATACGGATAGGTTTGTTGTGAAAAATTATTTTATGATAAAGTGTTTGATGTTTATCGTAGTTGTTTTAATATTTTTATAGTTAGTGTTTTATGTGAATAAATGTAGAAAAATTTGTTTGTGGCTTGCTTTTTAAAAAAAGAAATGTTACTTTTGTAGGTAAATATTAAATAAAAGGATTTTATGTCCAAACACAAAATTTTATTTGTTAATCAAGAGATTACCCCATATTTGGAAGAGACTTACATGTCAAAAATAGGGAGATATTTACCTCAAACTATTCAAGAAAGTGGAATTGATATCAGAATTTTTATGCCACGTTATGGACTTGTAAGTGAGAGAAAAAACCAATTACATGAAGTGGTTCGTTTATCCGGACAAAATATCATCATTAAAGATGTAGACCATCCTTTAATTATAAAAGTAGCTTCCATACAGTCAGTGCGTATGCAAACTTATTTTATTGATAATGAGCTTTATTTTGACAGAAAGTTTATATTGCACGATAAAAACGGAAAATTCTTTTCGGATAACGATGAGCGAGCTATTTTTTATGCAAAAGGGGTAATTGAAACGGTTAAAAATCTTGGGTGGGCACCTGATATTATTCATTGCAATGGATGGATTTCATGTTTAGTTCCTTTATATATTAAAACAGCCTATAAAGATAATCCTTTGTTTACCAACTCTAAAGTCATATATTCCGTATACAATGATAAATTTGATAAAAAACTCAATCGTTCTTTTACTAGCAAGCTGAAATCAACGATGATACCTAATAAAGAAGCCGCTAAATACAAAGATGCTACCTATTTAAGCACTACTAAATTGGCGATTGAACATTCTGATGCCGTAGTAATAGGAGAAGAAGATATTGATGCGTCGATTAAAACTTTTATTGCCAAATCCGGCAAAATCAATTTTGTTCATCCTCAAGATAATTTTGGTTCTGATTATATTGCTTTATATGAACGTGTACTTGAATAATCACAGTTGTTAAAACTTAAAAAATGAATAAAAGTATCTTTTCTTTGTTCGTTCTCCTTCCTTTTTTGTTATTAGCATGTAAAGAAGAAGAAAATATAGTGGGAGCAGACTTACAGCCTAATAGCGAAAAATATCAATTGCAGTTTACAGATACAAGTTCAATCAATGCTTATTCGGTAATAGATACGATAGCAACCGGTCAAATGAACTTAAATTTATTAGGATTTGTTGCCGACCCTATCTTTGGCAAATCGCAAGTTGGAATTTGTTCTCAATTTCGTTTATCGGTAACGGCTTTGGATTTTGGACAAGAGGCAGTATTAGATTCCATTGTGTTGACATTATCCTATGAAGGTTATTTTGGAGATACACTGAAGCCTTTTATTATCAGAGTTTATGAATTAGATGAAGGTATAGATGAGAATAAAACGTATTATAATACGTCGCTATTGGCATATAAACCGACGAACTTAACCGCAGCAACCGATTATTATTGTTATCCGACACCTCAAACTATTAATAAGGCTGATACTGTTAGTAAAAAACCTGTTTTACGTATTCCGTTGCAAAACACATTTGGAACTCAAAAATTTATCGAAAAATCAAATACGACGGAATTAGAAAACAACGAAAATTTTTTGAAATACTTTAAAGGATTGTATATTGTTGCAGAAGGTGTGGGAGAAAACGGTTCTATAATTTATGTCAATATGTTGAATCCGTTGTCTAACTTAACTTTGTATTATCATAACAAAGAAAAAAATGCTTTAAAACATTCGTTTGTTGTTAACGATAAGGCTATGCGTTTTACCACTATTAATCATTTTAATTATGCCGATGCCGATGGGTCGTTAAAAAAACAGCTTATTGATAAAGATTATTCGGAAACCGAAGAAAAACTTTTTGTACAAGCATCGGGTGGTGTTAAGACAATCGTAGAATTTCCTTATATCAAGGAAATGTTTAAAGATAAAAAAGTAGTTATCAATAAAGCCGAATTAGTCATTCAGCGTTATGGTGATGACTATACGTTTTTTTATCAACCCCCTGCTTTGGATTTGTATTATAAAAAAGATATGTCTTTGACTACAGCCTATTATCTTCCCGATTATAAATTAGGAGCAGCTTATTTCGGAGGGGATTATAATACAAGTAAAAAAGAATATAGGTTTCGTATTACGCAATACATTCAAAACTTAATAATGAATGATACATTGAAAGCCTATCCTTTACATTTAGTTGTTAAAGGAGCTGCTACAAAGGCGAATAGACTAATATTTTATGGAACAAATCCTGCTACTTATGAAAATCGTTTGCGATTAGAAATAACTTATGTTTATATAGACAATTAAAATATGAGATTATGTGTGGAATAGTGGCTTATATTGGAGATAAGGAAGCATATCCTATTCTTATAAAAGGATTGCATCGTTTAGAATACAGAGGATATGACAGTGCAGGACTTGCCTTATTACAAGATAAGGTAAATGTAATGAAAACAAAAGGTAAAGTGAGTGATTTGGAAGAGTATTGTGAATCAAAAGATATTACGGGAACTGTGGGAATTGCTCATACGCGCTGGGCGACACATGGCGAACCTAACGACTTAAATGCTCATCCACATCTTTCGAATAACAAACGAATGGCGTTGATTCATAACGGAATTATTGAAAATTATCAGATTCTAAAAGCTGAATTGTTACGTAGAGGTTATGAATTTAAAAGTAATACGGACACCGAAGTGTTAATTCATTTAATAGAAGATGTTCAAAGTAAACACGATGATATGGAGCTTTACGAAGCCATTCGTCTTGCATTGACACAGGTTGTAGGAACTTATGGTATAGCGGTGATTTCTATTGATGAGCCCGACACCTTGATTGTAGCCAAAAAGGGAAGTCCGTTGCTTATAGGCATAGGTGAAGATGAATATTATGCTGCTTCGGATGGTTCCGCTATCGTTGAATATACGAAAAAGGTAGTTTATTTAAAAGATGGCGAAATGGCAATCTTGAAAAAACATAAGGATATTGTTTTAAAAACAATTGAAAATAAGAATATTATTCCTTATGTGCAAGAGTTGGAGATTACTTTGAGTCAATTAGAAAAAGATGGCTATGAGCATTATATGTTAAAAGAAATATATGAACAACCCAACTCTATAGCCGATAGTATGCGAGGACGATTAAATGTGAAAAAAGAAATAGTTTCTTTAGGAGGAATTGTTGAATACGAAGAGACTATTTTGCAAGCACGTCGTATTATTATTATCGGATGCGGAACATCGTATCATGCCGGACTCTTAGCAGAATACATGTTTGAGGAGCTTGTTCGTATTCCTGTAGAAGTAGAATATGCTTCTGAATTTATTTACAGAAATCCTATTATTTATGAAGATGATGTAGTGATAGCCATTTCGCAGTCGGGCGAAACTGCCGACACTTTGGCTGCTGTAAACATGGTAAAAGAAAAAGGCGCTACTGTTTTGGGAATATGCAATGTTGTAGGCTCTTCCATTGCTCGTGCAACGCATGCAGGTTCGTTTACACATGCAGGTCCGGAGATAGGAGTAGCCTCAACAAAAGCATTTACGGCTCAATTTACAGTCTTGACGCTAATGGCACTTTCTTTGGCAAAAAGAAAAGGGAAAATATCACGTACCAAGTACTTTGAAATGATAGCCGAATTAGAAAGAATACCAAAGAAGGTTAAATACACTCTTCAAACGGATGCTTTGACAAAAGAAGTAGCACACTATATAAAAGATAGTAGAAATGCTCTCTATTTAGGAAGAAAATATAATTTTCCTATTGCTTTAGAAGGAGCTTTAAAATTGAAAGAAATTTCTTATATACATGCCGAAGGCTATCCCGCAGCTGAAATGAAACATGGTCCTATTGCATTGATAGACGAAGAAATGCCTGTAATTGTAATTGCTACTAATAAAGGAACTTATCAGAAAATCATAAGCAATATAGAAGAAGTAAAATCAAGAAAAGGAAAAATTATTTCCATTGTGTTTAAAGGAGACCAAGAGGTGAGAAACATATCCGATTATGTAATAGAAGTTCCGGAAACCGATGAAATGTTTAGTCCTTTTGTGTCTATTATTCCATTGCAATTATTAGCTTATCATGTAGCGGTATTGAGAGGATGTAATGTAGATCAGCCAAGAAATCTTGCTAAATCGGTAACGGTTGAATAAAAGATTAGCTTTATTAGGCTGATGATGTAAAATAAATAAAACTGTTAAAAATGAAAAAATTTACACTCATTTTTTTACTGTCTTTGACTTGTAGCATTTTGTTGATTACTTGTCGTCAAAATAAAAATGTTTCAGACGAAGAATACTTAGCTTTTATTGATAATGTTTTTAAAGAAATATACGATGGACGCACTGCTTTATTGAATGCTTCTGTTGATTATGAAGAGTTTGCAAAAAGAATTTTAGCCGAAGGCAATGATTTTGATAAAAAGAAATTAATAGAATTTTTACAAACCTACTTCAAGTTGGGAAGCATGATGGCAGACCAAATCATGGATGGTGCCGATATACGTATGATTAAATTCTATCGTCAAGATAATGTTGCTCATGCAATTATTAGAACTTATTACAATGGAGGTATTTCGGTCGAAGACTGGGAGTTGGAAAAGAAAGATGATAATATAATGATTAACGATGCATTTGCCATTGTATCAGGAATTTATTGGTCGGACGATTGGCGTACGAAAGCGGCTAATCAGTTTTCTGTAGTTGATGATGATGTTTTATTGAATTATAAGCTGATAGAAATCAATGAACTAATATCTGTCGGAGCCTATGAAGAAGCCGATAGTTCATTTTTTTGGGTAGAGCAGGCAATAAAAAATAATCTCTACGGACGCACTATGAAATTGAACTTGGCAAGTCTATCAAAAAGTTACGAAGAAGTAGTTGCCATGAGCAATGCGTTTTTAAAAAGCTTTCCGGAACAGAAAAACATTGCTGAATTTTATCAAATGCAAAGTGCTATTCAATTGGGATTGACGGATAAACTATCACAACACATAGATAATTTAACCAATACCTTAGGAAACGACCCTATTTATTTTGTTTATCAATCATGGACTTATCAGCGTGCCGGACAATTAGAAATGGCGTTGCAAACCTTAGACAGTGCCATCGCCTATATGCCACAAGTATATGATTTGTATCATAATCAATTGGATATTTATTATGAAATAGCAAGATACGATGATTTTGTGAAATTACTTTATCGCATTGATACTCTTTTTGCACCAACAGGTGAAGATGTTCCGTTTTTTGAAAAAACATATCCAAAGTTATTGAAAAACAAAGATTTTAATACTTGGAAAGAAAACCGTCCTATTCCACAAGATATGTACTAAGACTATGGCTATTTTACTTTGCATAGAAACCTCAACAGAAATTTGTTCGGTAGCGATAGCTAATAATAATCAATTACTTGCACTTGAAGAAGTCAGTGAAGGTAATTCGCATGCCAAACTGTTGATGTCGTTTGTTGATAAAGTTTTAACTACTGCTAATATTGCTATTAATGAAATAGATGCTGTTTGTTTTAGCGAAGGTCCGGGTTCTTATACCGGTTTGCGTATCGGACTTTCGACGGCTAAAGGCTTGTGTTATACTTTAGATAAAAAACTTATCCATGTAAGCACATTACAAAGTATGGCTTGGGGTGCACGTAAAGCAATGGCATTAGATGCTTATTATTGTCCAATGATTGATGCGAGACGAATGGAAGTTTTTACTGCCATTTACGATTCTCGTTTAGCGATAGTAGAGGAGGTGAAAAGTAAAATTATTACAGAGAATACTTTTATTGAAATAGCGAAAGAACAGCCATTGGTATTATCGGGAAATGGACTTGAAAAGTGCAAGGAAGTAATAAAAGAAACACCTAACTTGATTTTTTCTAATGTCCAAACTTCAGCGGCTTATATGATAGAGTTGGCTTATGAAAAATATGAAAAACAACAGTTTGAGAACGTAGCTTATGTAGAACCGTTTTATTTGAAAGAATTTCTGGCAGGAAAACCCAAAGTAAAAGGATTGTATTAATTCATGAAAGAAGAGAAAAAAAAATTACGCATCATCTGTTTTACCGACTACACTTCTTATGGAGATGCAGCAGTGGCACATGCTTTTGCTTTGTGTATGATATTTAGAGCCGAGCTTTATATTTTACCTTTAATGAAAGAGCAAAAACAACACAGCGATACTTTTAAACATGTGTTAGAAATGAGCGAAGAGCAGCAGGTGAAGATTGTACACTATACACATTGTCCGAAATTAAGAAAAGAAATTTATGCTTTTGCTGAAGAAAACAATGGGATGATGATGGTAATTGCTGCTGCAAAAAGTAAAAAAATCACTTTTTTCAACTATAGTAAAGCCTTGTCTTTTATTAAAAAATCAAGACTGCCCGTTTTGGTTGTGGGAAAAAAATTGCCGACAGCAGATGCTTATCAAAACATAATATTGCCTTTAGATTCCTCGATGTATTCAAAAGAAAAATCATTGTGGGCATCTTATTTTAGTCGCTTCTACAATGCCTATGTGCATGTGTTGTATAAGAATTATAAAGATGATTTTTTAAGATATAAATTAGTCGAAAATATAGGGTTTACCGAAAAATTGTACGATAATTTAAATGTGTTGTTTAAAAAACATTCTGTTGATAATGTAAAAAAAGACATTGATGATTATGCTTGCGATTTTGCACCGTCGGTAAAAGGAAGTCTGATACTGAGCATGACAACCAAATACCTTACTCTTTTTGATATACTTTTAGGAACAAAAGAAAGAAAAACAATAAGATACGTTAATACAATACCTTATCTTTATATCAATCAACGTGATGACTTATATGTGCTATGTACTTAAATAAGCTCAACCCATTGTGATTTTTAATTGACTTAGCAAATGAAAGAAAACCCATTCGATTTATTTACGGAATATTATGAAAATTGGTTCGTAAAGAATGCAATTGTTTTTGAGACAGAATTGCTTGCTCTGCAACAGCTTGTTCCTGTCAAAGGCGAAGGTTTAGAAGTAGGAATAGGAACTGGAATTTTTGCTGAAAAATTAGGAATTAATACAGGAGTCGATCCTTCGGAAAAGATGTTGGCTTATGCTAAAAGACGAAAATTGAATGTTGTAAAAGCAAGAGCTGAAGATTTACCTTATGCAAATAATCGTTTCGATTATGTTGTTTTTATTACCTCTATTTGTTTTGTCGAGGATGTCGAAAAAGCACTTAAAGAGGCGTACAGAGTGTTAAAAGAAAATGGCTATATCATTATAGCATTCATTGATAAAGGAAGCCGATACGGGAAAATCTTAGAGAAAAGAAAAACAAAAAGTAGATTTTATAGCATAGCTACATTTTATTCGACCGATGAAATAATAACAAAGGTAAAAGCAGCTAATTTTGAAGTAATGACTATTATTCAGACACTTATTCAACAGAATCCTTTGAAAGTAGAAACGCCTGCCGATGGATATGGAGAGGGCTCTTTTGTGGTAATAAAAGCAAAAAGACAATGTAGAAATGAGCAAGGTTGAAGTAGTCGAAGTGTCATCGGTTACTGAGCGAAGTAAAAGTATTAATTTTCACCTTTCATAACCTTCTTTTCTTCCACTTCGGGTTTCAATAATCATATAAGACGGCTTATTTAATAACGTAAATACCTATTAAATCAAATATAATCTTATTGATAATCA
>JAAYQB010000103.1 GCA_012519525.1 Bacteroidales bacterium
CTATTTATAGTATTCCTAAAACGGAAGTAATTATGATTAATTATGCAAATGGGAATAGAGATATGTTTGTAAACAATGAATCCGCTACACAAACACCTCTTTTTTATGATGCGAATGAACAATTAGAATACGATAAAGAATCTTCGTCGAAGTTACGTCTTGGCAATAAGTTATTAACGGAAAGAGAAGCATTTCTTTTGCTTTCTTATGATAATGAAAATATTTATAAAGAAACGTGGGTAGGGGCTAATCGACAGAGAAATGTAGGAAATGCATTGTTTTTTTCAGGCTTGGCATTGCTTGTAAGTTCAAATATTTTATGGGCTTATAATACTTTGAATAATAATGATTTACTTATTTCACTTATCACGTTTTCAGGGCATGTATACGGAACGGGAATGTTTGCTGTTGGTTTGGTATTTAAGACGATAGGGCAAAAGCGTATGAGTTGGGTTTTAGATACGTATAATTGTAAAATCAGATTAAACAATCAAACTTCACTGTCTGTTATGCCAACACCTTTGGGTTTGGGTTTGCAATTGAATTTTTAAAATTTACTCTATAAGCAAAAATAGGATTTTTTCCAATTTATCTCTTACTATCATTGATTTGCAAGTGAAATTATTGGTAATGATTGTAAAGCAATAAGTAGTGCCGTTGGCGTTGATAGCATAGCCGGCATAAGCTCTGACGCCGCTCATAGTGCCGCTTTTAGCATAAATATTACTTCCTTTGGGTTTGTTTTTTATTATATTTCGCAGTGTGCCGGATACACCCGCTTCCGATAAAGAAAGTAAATATTGTTGGTAAAAAGAGGAGGAATAAACATAAGCGAGTACATCACAGACGGCAAGCGGAGAAATGAGATTAGAGGAAGATAATCCGCTTCCATCAACGATATTGATTGTTTCTGTCGGAATGCCCATACGTTTTAATCCGGCTTTGATTTCACTACTTGCTCTGATGTAAGAGCCGTTCCCTAATAATTTGAATACGGATTCGGCGTAAATATTATTGCTGGTTTTATTTATTTGATTGATAATCGAGGATAAAGAGAATGAATAGTGAATATAAACAGTGTCGAATTGTAAATTGAAAGTGTCAATATCTATGTAGTTGATAGTTCCTTCGATATTTACACCTTGATTGGCTAAGTATTCTTTGAAATTATACGCACATACGTATTCGGGGAAAGGCATGGCTATTTTGGCAGATACTGCCGATGCATTCAAAGCAATATATCCTTCTATATCACGGCGACTATTATAAAAATCACCGTATCCCATAATGTAGTTTGTTGTTCCTTTTTGAGCAGTGATGATGTTGTTGTTGATGGAATAATTTTTCGGAAGTGAAGGGTAAATGTTAGAAATAATTCCTTGTTTATTAATACTATCTGCCGGATTGACGGTAATTTGAAACATATTTTCGTGCCAATTAATGCCGCTGATTCCGGCACCGTAATAATTGCCGATATCGCCCCACATCCAAGTATCGTTTAAGGGATGGCTGTCAAAAAAAGAAGGATCGATGTACAGATTGCCTTTGATGCTTTCTATTCCTTTTTCTTTTAAAGCCAAATACCACTGTTTCAGGATAGTGTTGGGATGTGTTTTTGTAAAGCGGGTGCTGCCCAAAGTGGGGTCGCCGCCGCCTATGATGTAAACATTGCCGTTCAGAACGCCATTTGTTATGTTTCCTGAAGATAGAAGATAGGTTTTAAATTGGTAATTGCTTCCTAATTTTTGCAAAGCAATAGCCGTGAGAGGAATTTTTTGTAAAGAGGCAGGGACGAAATTTTTTGTGCCGTTGTAATCGAAAACTATTTGATTGGTTTTTACATCTTTTACGCATACGCCTATTGTTGCAGCGGCAACATCTTTATCGGAAGAAAACTTTTGAATCTCTTTCATTAATTTCTCTGAAAGAGTTTGAGAGAAACCGTTGAGAAAAGCAATTAAAAAAATTAATCCGACGATGTTTTTCATTTTGTTGTCGTTTTTTTCAAATAAGCATCCCAGCCTTGTGCATTAAGGGGGATTGATTTTTTGTCGTTGGAAATAAAATTACAGCCTTCGTTTTCGTCTGTAATATAGCCGATAATGGAAACATCTTCGACTTGTCGGATAGCGTCATAATGTTTTTGGTCGATAGTGAATAGCAGTTCGTAATCTTCGCCTCCGTTTAAGGCGACGGTTGACGGGATTAATTTAAAATCCATAGCGGTATTATAAGCCAAGGTATCGATGGGTAGTTTGTCTTCAAAAATAGCACATCCTTTTTTAGAGTTTTTGCATATATGTAGAATTTCGGAGGCTAAACCGTCTGAAATATCAATCATAGAGTTAGGTAGGATATTTTTTTTCCGAAGGTTATCGATAATATCTAAACGAGGTTCGGGTTTCAATTGACGTTCGATAAGGTAATCGAATCCTTCTAATTCAGGTTGGTTTTTAGGGTTTTGCATAAATACTTTTTTCTCTCGCTCTAAAATAAGCAAACCTAAATAAGCAGCCCCCAAATCTCCGCTTACACAGATTAAATCGTTTGTTTTAGCCGTGTTACGTCTAACGATTTGCTGAGGTTCGGCATATCCGATAACGGTTACGCTAATTTGTAATCCGCTGACACTCGAACAAGTGTCGCCGCCTACCAAATCAACGCCGTAGCGATTGCAGCACAGGTAAATACCTTTGTATAATTCTTCGATAGCTTCTACCGTATAACGACTTGAAGCGGCAATGCCGACAAGCACTTGTTCGGGATGAGCATTCATGGCTGCCACATCCGATAAATTGACGGCGATAGCTTTGTAACCCAAATGTTTCAAAGGACAATAGCTGATATCGAAATGCACACCCTCGATGAGCATATCTTTAGCAATTACTTGATGACGACCTTCCGTATTGATAATAGCGGCATCGTCGCCGACACCTAAGACGGTACTTTTATTTTTGATTTGAATGTTTTTTGTTAACAATTCGATTAATCCGAACTCTCCGTATGCCGAGAGAGGAGTTGTTTTTACATTTTCAAGCATTGTATATAATTTTTTACAAAAGTAACGAAATTTTATCAATAATAGCCTATTAAAATAGAATTTATTTAGAATGAATAATGATAAATTGAAATTAAATTTAATGTATTTTTGCAGTTACAAATAAGAACAATTAAAAAAGCACAAGAGAATCGTTTTTTATGGTAACATTAGCAGATATAAATCAGTATTTTTCAAATTATTTGCCCTCGTTTGACAAGAATAGTAAACAGGATTTTTTTTTGAAACAACGTGGTGAAGCTGCTGATAATTTTCGCAAAATAGGCATGCCCGACAAAAAATCGGAAGTTTGGCGAGATGTTAATTGGGAAAATATTATAAAAAGTAAAAGTTTTGTCGTTCAAAAACAAGCCGAGGAATACCAGCCGATAGAAAATTATTTTCAATGTTCGACTCAAGACATTAATGCTGAAATGTTTGCTTTTTTGAACGGCTGGTATGTGCATTATAATGCACCGTTGACCATTTTTCCCGACGGTTCTATTTTCGGCAGTTTGCGTGAAGCCGTTCAACGTTTTCCCGATTTGGTCGTAGCCTGTTTAGGTAAAAATAAAGATTATGTCAATGGATTGACAGAGCTTAATTTAGCCTCTTGGCAAGATGGTTTTTTTGCGTATATTCCCGACAATGTACATGTAAAAAGACCCATTCAAATTGTATACATTGTTAATTCAAACGAAAACATATTAATACAACCTCGCAATGTTATTTCCATTGGCGACAACGCTTCTGTAAGTATAGTGCATTGCGATGATTCGCTCGAAACCAAAGAAACACTGATTAACACTGTTACTGAAATTTATGTAGGAAAAGCGGCTCAATGCGATTATTTTAAATTAGAAAACAAAGACAATCAAACGACTCTTATCAATCATCTTTTAATACATCAAGAGGGAAATAGCACCGTTAATACGAATACGACTGTGTTTAACGGTGGTTTGGCACATAATACGATAGCGGTAAATCTGGCAGAGCCTAAGGCGGAAATCAATAGCAACGGTTTGTATTTGGTAGATAAAAAACAAGACATATCGAATGTTTTGTATATCAAGCATAGTGCAGCCGAATGTACGAGCAATCAGCTGTATAAAGGAATTATTGACGATAGTGCCAAGGCACATTTTATCGGTCATGTGTATGTGGAAAAAGATGCGGAAAAAACGGAAGCACGACAAACCAATCGTAATATTTTATTGACCGATAATGCAAAGGTGGTTTCTAAACCGTTTTTGGAAATTTATACCGACGATGTAAAGTGTAGCCATGGCTCAACTGTCGGACAATTGGATGAAAATGCACTGTTTTACTTGCGTACGCGCGGTATTTGTGAACGCAACGCAAGGGTGTTGTTAATGCACGCTTTTGCCAAAGAAATTATAGATAAAATAAGTATAAAAGCCCTTTCGGAACGCACGGAACGTTTGGTAAGAAAAAGATTAACAGGCGAAATTATTTCCTGCAATAGCTGTATGCAATAGTGCGACAAAAAAAATATTACCTTTGAAATAGATATTCCCGAATTTTAAATTTAACAGAAATTCGCTTTTTTACTCATCAGATGACTCGAAGTTTGATAAATTTTCATATATTTTAAAAAAATTGTTTTTTATAACAAAAAATGTTGTACTTTTGCACTCAAATAAGGTGAAGATGTTAATCGCTCGCAATGGGCAATGGACCCGCGGATAAGTCGTTTTCCTATCCTTATTTTTACGTATATTTTACATTAGGTGTACCGATTACCGGTGCCTTGTGTGCCAGCCACTGAAAAGTGGCTTTCTTTATTTATACCTATTGGTTTTATCATCTACTTGTGTTTTTTGTAATTTTGCTCTTTGAAACAGTTGATTAACAATGGCTATTAATACTAATTCTGTTGTGATTGGCTTTCATTTTTTTGTAATTTTGCTCTTTGAAACAGTCCTGTCCCGAATATAAATCAACATCAGATGTGTTGTGATTGGCTTTCATTTTTTTGTAATTTTGCTCTTTGAAACAGTAGTTAAAAGATCTTTGGAAAGGGTTGAGCGTTGTGATTGGCTTTCATTTTTTTGTAATTTTGCTCTTTGAAACAGTTGCTAAAAATTACACTATTTATGTAGATGAGTTGTGATTGGCTTTCATTTTTTTGTAATTTTGCTCTTTGAAACAGTAATTCTATTTCCGTCTATGATTTCATCAACGTTGTGATTGGCTTTCATTTTTTTGTAATTTTGCTCTTTGAAACAGTTTATTCGACAAAGGTATAACGGTAGACTACGTTGTGATTGGCTTTCATTTTTTTGTAATTTTGCTCTTTGAAACAGTTACAA
>JAAYQB010000104.1 GCA_012519525.1 Bacteroidales bacterium
TAACTTTTGAACAAAAAAAAGCATTTAATAGTCTAATGGGTTACCCCATTATGTTAATTTTTGATAGGGATTGTAGGTAATTTTCCATCTATCCCTTTTTATTAGGTAGTGTACCACCTTATGCTTTTAAAAAAAAAAAACGAGAATAAATGATAAAAAAAGAAAGAAACAAATAAAAGTATACTTTTGCAATGTTAAAAAATAAAAATATTAACAATGAGAAATTTGAAAAGGATTATATATGTACTTTTTTTCTTTCAACTTTATAGTTGTAGCAATGATAATATCTATATATGTAATTTAATTGATTTAACCGAATGGAATAAAGTTACGGATTCAATTATAAGAGAAAAAATACATTTAGATACTATATTAATATTTAACAAAAATAGACCGCCTCTAATAATGAGAGATGGAAAAACGATTGTTAATACGTATGAAGAAAATATGAAATTTACTTTATCATTTAGAAAAAGGATATTAGAAGTTCTAAGGCAACAAAAACTATTATTAAATGTTAAATATTTCTATGTTTATGAATTTTATGGTTATACAACTCATGGTTATGAGTATAATATTCAAATAATTGATAATAAAAAAAGAATTTATGATTTTGAATATAATGAATCATTGGATAGTATGTTTATAAAAAAAATTGATTATTTTAAATATTGGAATGATTATTTGTATCTAACTGATGAGAATTTTTATTCAGAAGTTGAAATGGGAACTATGACAGGGATTTCGATTGTAACATTAGTTAAAATAAATATGAAAAATAAAATTTCTTATAACATTAGAAGTGTTTGTGTTAGGTAATAGGTAATTTCCCATCTGTTACTTTTATTATAAGTGTTTGTTTTTAAAATTAATATTAATTTTTCGATACTATCCCAAAACAAGTATATTTTCCATCTATTTTTATTTCCCCTTTTATTTTATATAATAATAACTTAAATTTTTTGTTAATATAAATACATTAAAATTTTAACAAAATGCGAAAAATCATTATTTTTCTTGTTATCTCTTTTTTTTCCGTCTCATCGTTGTCGGCTAAAGATGTAAAAGCTACGATTAATTATTTATTATTTTCCATTCCAAAGGAAACAAATTACATTGAATTTCAATGTTTATTAATAGGAAGCAGCATAGAATATGCACCCATCAACGATAGTTCTTACCAAGGGCGTGTGAATTTAACGGTAATTTTAAGTCCGATAGATACGGGAGGTCAAACCATTACGAGAAAATATTCATTTATTACGGACACTTATCCCGATTCTGTTTCCGCTACTAAAGATAATCTTTACAACCTATTGCGTATTCCTATTGCCAATGGAGAATACCTAATGAAAATAATAATAAACGATTCCAACAATAAGGCATCTACACCTTTGACCTATGAGCAAAAACTTATCATGGATTATCAACCCAATAGTGTAAGCATATCCGACGTTCAGCTCATCAGCAACCTTACAATCGCCGACAACGGTAGTGCATTTACAAAACATAATATTGATTTTATTCCTTATTTTTCGTTTTTCTATCCCGAAAACATCACCCAACTCATCTTTATGACCGAAATTTATAACACCGATAAAATCCAACAAGACTCATTTGTTTATCGTTGTTATTTATCGAACAATGGTAGCGATTATCCTTTAGACAACAAATATTTACGTCAAAAAAAATGTAAAAAAACCGATATGCACGTCATATTGCACTCTTTCGATATCGACAGTTTGCCTTCGGGAAATTACCATTTGACCATTGAAATCTTTTCTGTCGATGATTCGCTGTTGACTTCAAAAAATCTGTTTTTCCAACGCAGCAATCCCGATATGAGTAAAAAAACAGATGATATAATGTCAAATATAGAAAAAGTCTCTCTTGATACACTGCTATTGTATTTGGATTATATTTACGTAATAGCCGACAGTAAAGAGAAAGAATTTATACGCCAAGCAAAAAAACACACTTACGAAGAATTGGATGCTTTTTTTGCAACTTTTTGGACAAAACGCTATTACGAAAATCCTCTTCAAGCATGGTATAGCTACTATAGAAATGTAATGATAGTCAATAATTCTTATTCTACTAACACAATAAAAGGCTATCGTACCGACAGAGGATATGTCTTTCTTAAATACGGTCCCCCAAATGAAATAGAAAAACATCCTTTTACACAAGAATACTATCCATACGAAATATGGTATTATTACAATACTGCTAATCAGAATAATGTGTATTTCATATTTTACAGTCGCGATTTAGTAACCAGCCTCTACGAACTGATACACTCAACAGCGAGAGACGAAATATACGACCCCAGATGGAAATTGACACTCAAAGCCAAAGACGCAAGACCGGCAAGTATTGAAGATACGGAATAAGATATTTTTATAAAAGAAAGTTTTCACATCCATATTTTTATTACCTTTGCATTTTGAAAAATCATTCCATTTAAAATAAAAAAAAATGATGACTGACAGTACTTTAAACTATAAAATTGCCGATATTACCCTCGCAGATTGGGGACGTAAAGAAATTGATATAGCAGAAAAAGAAATGCCCGGCTTAATGGCTGTACGCGAAAAATACAGCCATTCGAAACCTTTAAAGGGTGTACGTATCACAGGTTCATTGCACATGACCATACAAACCGCTGTCCTTATCGAAACACTGGTCGAATTGGGAGCAGACGTACGTTGGGCAAGTTGCAATATTTTTTCCACCCAAGACCATGCAGCAGCAGCCATTGCCGCTAAAGGCATTCCGGTATTTGCATGGAAAGGCGAAACTTTAGAGGAATATTGGTGGTGTACCAATCAAGCATTGACTTTTCCCGGCAACAAAGGACCTCAACTCATTGTTGACGACGGCGGCGATGCTACTTTGATGGTTCACAAAGGTTATGCTATTGAAAACAATCCCGATTTAATACATGCCGAAACTTCATCGCTCGAAGAAGAAGTAGTATTGAAAAGATTAGCTGTAATTTACAAAGAAGACCCTACACGTTGGCATAGAATGGTAAAAGAAATCAAAGGCGTCTCGGAAGAAACCACAACAGGCGTTCATCGCTTGTATCAAATGCTTGCAAAAGGCGAATTATTATTTCCGGCTATCAACGTTAATGACTCTGTTACCAAATCAAAATTCGACAACTTATACGGTTGCAGAGAGTCCTTAGCCGACGGCATAAAAAGAGCTACCGATGTGATGATTGCCGGCAAAGTTGTTGTTGTATTAGGCTACGGTGATGTAGGAAAAGGTTGCGCTCATTCGATGCGTTCTTACGGTGCCAGAGTGATTGTTACCGAAATAGACCCCATCTGTGCATTGCAAGCCGCTATGGAAGGTTTTGAAGTCAACGTGTTGGAAGACACATTACACGAAGGCAATATTTTTGTTACCACAACAGGCAACAAAGACGTGATTACTGCCGAACACATGAGCAAAATGTTAGACCAAGCCATTGTTTGCAATATCGGACATTTTGATAATGAGATACAAGTAGAAAAACTTGAAAAATATCCCGGCATCAAAAAACGTAACATAAAACCGCAGGTAGACGAGTATTTTTTCCCTGACGGACATTCCATCTTTTTGTTAGCCGAAGGCAGATTGGTTAATTTGGGTTGTGCTACGGGACATCCTTCTTTTGTTATGAGCAATTCTTTTACCAATCAAGTTCTAGCGCAATTAGATTTATGGAAAAACGACTTAAAAACAGACGTTTATCGTTTGCCCAAACACTTGGACGAAGAAGTGGCTCGTTTACATTTAGAGAAAATAGGTGTTAAGTTAACACGCCTGACACAAGAACAAGCTGACTATATAGGCGTTAACGTTGACGGACCTTATAAAGCCGAGCATTACCGTTATTAAAAAATAATTGATAAAAAGTTCACTTTTTATTGTTAAGTAACATTTTTGGCTCATTTTTCGTTATATAGTTAGTTATTATAAATACTAATTATATTGTTTAAAAAGACTATCCGCATTGTAAGAAAAATAATAAAATGGACATTATTGTCCATTGTTTCTTTATTACTGATAATCATTCTGCTATTTAGTATCCCTGCCGTTCAAACCTATGTGGCACAAAAAGCCGCAGCCTATTTGTCGAAGGAAATGGGAACGGAAGTTTCTATCGAGAAATTACGTATTTCATGGGATTTCGATATTATTATCGAGAAAATCATGCTGAAAGACCTTCACGGACACACATTAATAGCCGGCTCTCACGGAAGATGCGATTTTCCTAAATACAACCAACTAAATCGCCAACTTACCATCTCAAACATACGGGTTGAAGATGCCGAAGTTTTTATAGCAAAATACAAGGGCGAAGACGATATCAATTTACGTTTTTTTATTAACTATATTAAACTTAAAAAACGCTCTGAGAGAAAGATACGCATTTCATTGCAAAACATAGAACTTAGAAACGGAAAATTTACTTTTTATAATGAACCGAAATTAGAAAAAGACAAAGAAGGTCATTGGAATTATGCTAACATCGTCATTGACAGCATTTATTCTAAAATAGATGAATTACTCATCATACACGATAGCTTAAATTTTAAAATCAGAGATTTACGCGGAAAAGAACGTTCAGGCTTTGGTATCGAACAACTAAAAGGAAAATTGCGTATCAGCAACAGCGGACTCTACTGCTTTAATACTGTGTTGACTACTCAGGAATCATCGCAAATACATTTGGATTTCGGATTTAAATACAACAGCTATTCCGACTTTTCCGATTTTGAAAACAATATTATCTTTGACTGTAAAATACATCCTTCTACCCTATTTTTAAGCGACTTAGGTTATTTTGCACCTGCTTTAAAAGGGATGAAAGGAGTTGCCTCTGTACAAACGACCGCTCTTTATGGTCCGTTGGTTCAACTAAGCGGAAAAAACATTAAAATACAATTTGATAAGAACAATGTTTTTCAAGGCAACATCCAATTATCCGGATTGCCGGATATTGCGTCTACTCGTATCAAAGCTGCCGTACATAATTTGGAAATAACACCTTCTTTTATTCAAGCATTTGTTTTGCCCAACGATAAACAACTGCAACTACCTGCCATCGTCAATCGCTTTCAATGGGTGAAAGTCAATGGAAATTTTGAAGGACTTTATTCTAATTTCATAGCCGATGCCGATATTAAAACCGATATTGGAAACGGCAGTTTTAAAGAAGTAAGCATTGAGTTGGGGAAAAACACTCTATCTTATAAAGGAAAATTTAATGTAGAAAATCTTTCTCTTAATCAGCTGATTAACTATAAAGACATAGGCAATATAAGTGCTTCGGGAAAAGTAAACGGCAACAAAACCGGTATAGATACCGCTTTTATTCATATTTCGAAAATAGAGTACAAAAACAATCCTATCACCAACATAGACTTAATGGGAGATTTTCATCAAAAACAACTCTCTTTCAGTTTAGTAAGCAACGATAAAAACCTAAAAACAGACATCAACGGAATGATTAATTTCAACAATGTTGAATACGAATACACATTTGTTGCCAATATTGACACATTGAATTTGAGCAATCTGCATTTGGCACGAAAAGATTCCAATGCTATTGTAACTGCATCGGGAATAATAGGAAACATTAAAGGCAACACTTTCAACTCATTGGAAGGAAATGTACAGATGATTAACCTCAATTATTCAGAAAACGATAAAATATATTACTTAGACAATTTACAACTATCCGTTGGTGTTAACGAAGATGTATCTAAAAACATATCTTTTAAATCCAATTCGATAAATATCAATTTAAATGGACATTTCTTATACGAAGAATTAATTCCCTTGCTTCAAAATCAATTACATGCCTACCTTCCTCATGCCGTAGCAAAAAGCAAAAAAACACTATCGGATACTACTTATACTATTGATTTGCAAATAAACATGTTAAAAGCTATCCCTTTGTTGGAAGTGTTATTCCCGAAAATTATTTTCCCGGAAGGATTTCAAGCAAAAGCTCATCTCAACAGCCGTAAAAACAATTGGCGACTCAATGCTTCTATGCCCTCGCTTAAAATAAAACAACAAATATTTAAAGACATTGCCATTCAATCGTACAACATCAACGAATTGCTAATGCTTAACACTTCTTGTGATTCTTATTGGTTTGAAAACGACACTATTCCTGTTTTCAACAACATTAATTTGCAAAGCGAAACCGGCAAAGATACGGTGCATTTTACCGTTAAGGCAGACGGTTTATCGCTAAATACCATCAAAGATGCTTTGATTCAAGGGAATGTTGTTTTTAACTCAAGCAGCGATTTCTTCTGTACAATCAATGACGGAAACATTATCATAGACACCTCTACTTTTCTTTTCAATCCAAATAACTACATACATTTCAGTAAAGACAGCATCTATTTTAAAAACGTAGGATTGCACGCCAACCATAGACGCATAGAGTTGTTGGGGGCTTTATCTTCTTTGCATAATACTGTCTTGAATTGTGAGTTCAATAAAATCAATTTGGAAGATTTTGATTTAATATTAAAAAAATACAAGCTAACGCTTGCCGGCGAAGCCACAGGAAAGGCTTCCTTAGTGAGCAACCAGTACGGCTACAATGTTATTGGAGATGTCAATGTCAATCAGTTTGCATTTAACGATGTATTATTAGGCGAATTTCAAGGCAAAACAATATGGCAAAACGATAAGAAAAAATTATGGATTACGGCTTCCATTATTCCCGACGAAATGGAATCGCAAGACCTGACAGTCAACGTATACGGTTATTTCGACCCTATTGAAAAATTTATTGATTTAAAAGGAGACATACAAGAATTTAACATTAAAACATTAGCCCCTTATATTCAATTCTTTGCCCATAAAGTAGAAGGCATAGGAACAGGCTTTTTAACCTTTAGAGGACCTATAAAAAGTGCGAAATTAAACGGAAACATTCACCTGACAAGCGGTATGCTTGGGGTTGATTTTCTCAATACCGAATACAAAATAAAACAATGCAATATTGAGTTTATCGACACCTGCTTTATTTTAAAAAACATTGTTTTCAAAGACATTTACAACAACACCGGCACTATTGACGGAATTATAACACATCATCGCCTAAAAGATTGGGGGACAGATATTAGCATTAAAGCCCAACAAGTATTAGCCCTTAATACCACCTATAAACACAACAATCTGTTTTTTGGAAAGTGCTTTGCGACAGGAGATGTAAACATTAAAACAGAAGAAGGTGTAACATGGATTATTGCCAATGTTACAAGCGATAAAAATACGAACATCACCATTAATATGGATTGGAATACCACCGTAAAAGAAAATAAGTTTATTATTTTTGAAAAAACATACGAAAAAACAATAACAACAGACACCATCATAGAAAATAAAATAAATGACTCAAAATTAGGGGTTTCGTTAAACATCAAAGCAACACCCGATGCATTGGTACGCGTTGAATTAGACCCTTCGATAGGCGGAACTTTAATCGGGACAGGTAACGGTAATTTGCGTTTAGACCTAACACCCGATGATAAATTTGAAATGTACGGTACTTACGTATTAAACGATGGAAGTTTTGAGCTAAATTTAGGCGACATACTTGCCCGCAGCTTTAACCTTGAAAAAGGAGGTAGCGTTCGATGGAATGGAAATCCTACCGAAGGAATTATCAATGTAAAAGCAAGCTATCCCACAAGGGTTTCTATTAGCGACCTACTTGCCGATGCCAACACAAGCACCAAAACCATTCCCGTTAATAGCTTGTTGTATTTGAATGGAAAAATATTGAATCCCGAATTTAATTTCGGAATCGAATTGTTGGACGTAGACGAAAATATCAAAACATTGGTTTATAACTCTATAGACACTACAGATAGAAAACAAATGGTCAGTCAAACCTTTTCAATGCTTTTGCTCGGACGATTTGAATCGAGCAATGCCAACATTATGAATACGGGGAATTTTATTGCAGGATTAGGCTATTCTATGAGTGACTTGGCTTCGCATTATTTAAACAAATGGATGTCGAACATTACGGACAAAGTAAACTTAGGATTTTCTTATCGCCCGGGAGACGGCACAACGATAAGCGATGACTATAATGTGCAGATTTCGACCAATTTATTTGACAACAAACTAAGCATACAAGGAAGTTTGGATATTTATGATAACAACGAACAAAAGACTACGGGAAATATCGGTGGCGACTTTATTGTCGAATATAAAATAACCAAAGACGGAGCTTTGAGAATCAAAGCCTTTGGTATGTCGAACTACAAAGACATTTTGCCTTACACATCCAACAACGAACCTTATTCGCAAGGGTTGGGATTAACTTATACAAAAAATTTCAACACATTAAAAGAATTATTTACTAAGAAAAAAAAGAAGAAAAAAACACTGTCGGATTAAAAAAACTGTATAAATATCCTTATTTTCACTTATACTCATTTTTAACCGCAAAAACACAGAAAAAAACTCTGCGACCTTGGCGCATTCTTTGGGAACTCTACGGTAAAAAATAAAAGAATATAAAGATAATGAAACCGCAAAGGACGCAAAGATACTACGCAAAGAATTTTGTTCGAAAAACTTTCACTTTATGATAAAAAAACGTTTTTTTCTTTACTTAACTAAAAAGAATCAAATAAAAGTATA
>JAAYQB010000105.1 GCA_012519525.1 Bacteroidales bacterium
AAAAAAATAGTATCTTTGCATTCTGTTTTTGAATGCGAACGTACTTGGATGAAAAAATAAAAAAATCTTTAAATAACAGATGAATAGAGAAGTTTTTTATGATGAAATAAAACAAATTCATAGTTCGACCGACTCTGCTGTCGATATGAAAGAAACCATCGTTTTATATCCCTATTTTATGTTAGCACAACTCATACAAGCAAAAAAAGACAATACCCATTTGTTTCATCTAAATGTTTTATTCCCCGACCGAAACTATTTGTATGAATTATTAAACAAAAATCAAAAGCCGGAAACAATATTAAGCAAGGATAATTTACAAACAACTTCCCCGACAGCAACGACAGAAGAAAGCCCTTTGACCAATGAAGAAGATGATGAAAATAACAGTTGTCGTTTTGATGAAGAAAGTGTTTCTTTGGATGAATTAATTGAAAAATTTAATAAAAATTGTCCGAAAATTGTCTGTACTTGCGAAGAATTAGAAGAAGAACATGCCTATGAAGACCTATGTAAAAGTAGCGTTTCGGAAAAAATGAATATTGTAAGTGAAACATTAGCAGAAGTTTACGTAACGCAAAAAAACTATGATAAAGCAATTAAAATTTATAGAACATTAATGGCTAGATATCCCGAAAAAAGTAGTACTTTTGCAGACTTAATAGAAAAATTAAAAGACATAAAAAGTAGTCAACAAAATTAAGAGAAAATAAAAATGTATACAGCGGTTATTATCATTATCATTATAGCATCCATTTTATTGGGATTAGTAATATTAATGCAAAATTCGAAAGGTGGAGGATTGGCTTCCGAATTTTCATCATCGAATCAAATATTAGGAGTAAAAAGAACGACAGATTTTCTAGAAAAAGCAACATGGACTTTAGCCATCATTATTGTAGTGCTTTCTTTTATTTCCGGCTTTTTAGCGAAAAGTGTCAATAAAGATAAAGCCAATGAAATGCAAAAAAGTAAAGCTCAGTCGGCTCAAACAACTACAGCTCCTATTCAACAATCGGCTCCTATTGCTACACCTGTCGAAGAAGGGATGTAATTTTTTGTAATCATGTATATCTTAGGAATCGAATCTTCTTGTGACGATACCTCTGCTTCTGTATTACACAACAATCAATTAGTTTCTAATGTAATAGCAAGTCAGCTTGTGCATGCACAATACGGAGGTGTAGTGCCCGAATTAGCTTCGCGTGCTCACCAGCAAAATATTATACCGGTAGTTGATATCGCTTTAAAAAAAGCAAATATCAGCATGTCAAAACTTTCGGCTATTTCCTTCACAAGAGGTCCCGGATTATTAGGTTCTTTGTTGGTCGGCAATTCTTTTGCCAAAGCTGCGGCATACGCACTGAAAATTCCACTCATAGCAGTCGACCATTTAGAAGGACATGTCTTAGCACATTTCATCAAAAACGAAACAGACAGTTATCCTTTTTTTCCTTTTCTATGCTTACTTGTATCGGGAGGACATACACAAATAATGCTTGTAAAAGATTTTTTTGAAACGGAAATAATCGGAACCACTATTGATGATGCCGCCGGCGAAGCATTTGATAAAGCCGCTAAAATTTTGGGGTTCCCCTATCCCGGCGGACCTCATATTGATAAATTAGCACAAACAGGCAATCCCGATGCTTTTACATTTAATCAAGCAAACATTCAAGGTTATGATTACAGTTTTAGCGGATTGAAAACATCTTTTCTCTATGTTTTACGCGATTATCTGAAAACCAATCCTTCTTTTATAGAAGAAAACAAAGCCGATATTTGTGCTTCCATTCAAAAAGCCATTATCGAATCCTTAATGAAAAAACTGAAAAAAGCAGCCGACGATTTACAAATTAAAGAAATTGCAATAGCAGGAGGCGTGTCTGCCAATTTAGGATTGCAAAACACATTGAAAAAGACTGCAAATGAAAAAAAATGGAATATTTATATCCCTCCATTAGAATTAACTACCGATAATGCCGCCATGATAGGCATTGCAGGTTATTACAAATATTTACGCAAAGATTTTGCCGATATCTATACCGTTCCTTACACAAAAGCCATTTATTAATATGAACATAGAATTAGTTATTTTCGACCTCGACGGAACCTTATTAAATACCATAGACGACTTAGGTGATAGCGGAAATTATATATTGAAAAAATACAATTTTAAAACGCACCCCATTGACACATATCGCTATTTTGTGGGCAATGGTATTCGTAAATTAGTAGAGCGTATGCTCCCCGAAAACAAAAGAGATGAAGCTTTTATTGATGAAGTAAAAAAAGAATTTATTGCTTATTACGACCTACACAAAGCGGATAAAACAGCTCCTTATGAAGGAATTACCGAATTATTAGCAACACTACAAGAAAACAATATCAAAATAGCCGTTGCCTCCAACAAAATACACGATGTAATGGACGAACTAATGCAATATTACTTTCCAAACATTCGATTCAATGCTGTTTTTGGTCAACGAAAAGGTGCTCCTATAAAGCCCGACCCTACTATTGTCGGCGATATTTTAAAGAAAACAGGAGTTCCCAAAGAAAAAACATTGTATGTAGGCGATACTTCTATTGATATGCTCACAGCAAAAAACGCTCATATAAAGAGCGTTGGTGCTTTATGGGGATTCCGGACAAAAGATGAATTGTTGCAAGCCGGTGCCCACATCATCATCGAACATCCTAAAGAACTATTAGCCTATTGTTGGTAATAGCACAATGCAACGACAATGTTTAATATTTCACTAATTTGTGATTTACAAAGCTCTTACTAAAATAAATTTTTGCCGTATAAAAACCTGCCGGTAATGAAGCAGTATTTATCCTAACATATTTATCGTTAAATGATTGAGAATAAACTTTCTTGCCGCTAACATCAAAAAAATCTACTCTTTTTATTATTTCATTTACAGTTATTATTGCTACTTCATCTACTATCGGATTAGGAAAAGCCTTGATAGAAGAATGAGGTGTAGTACAAATTGAACTTTTCATTTCAACACTTATAACATTTGAATAAGCACTCGTATCGCTATTATTCAACGCTACAATTCGATAATAATAAGTAGTATTATTGTCGGTAACCATTACTTGTTGGGAAGTACCGGTAACAGACAAGCCATTATAACCGTCAATGCAAGTCGAAAAATCGGACTGTTTTGAAACATACAAAAGATAACTTTCCGCACCTTCTACCGAAGTCCAATGAGCCGTAAACGATTGTTCATCAATATCGGTAGCATCTAAAGCAGTAGGTGCAGCAAGAGTAAAATAAACTTTGTAAAGCATCTTATGCGAATTAGAATAATTTGCTACAAACAAAAGAGCATCTTCTAATGCTACTAAATCAGCTACTTCCGGATTAAAACTAGGAGAAAAGTTGGCAATTAAATCGGCATCTAATTGCTTGGTATTTGCCTCGGTTCCATCGCTACTAAAAAGATAAGTTTGCGATAATCCGGGACGTGCCGAAAAATACAAAAGATTTTTAAAAGTAGTCATTCCCGAAGGACTGGATTGACGTGTGTTACCTGCATTGGTATTGATTTCTTTCACCTTTTTAGTGCCTGCTTCCGTTCCATCCGTTACCCATAATTCTACATTAGAAAGAGTATCTGCTGCCGAAAAATAAAGTTGATTGCCCATAACGCAAAAATGATTGGCATTAGAACTTTCAGTTCCGGCATGAATATCTTTTATCATTTTAGTTCCCTCAAATGTCCCATTACTCGTCCATAATTCCGATCCATAACTATTGGTCTCTGCATTGAAAACAAGTGTGTTATTCCAATTAAAAAAGTTAGAAGGATTAGAAAAATCGCTTCCATTAATGGCAAATTTTTGAACATTTACCCCATCGTACACATAAAGGAATGAACCCTCATCTGTTTCGTTTTCGAGAGGATTAAAATACATCTTTCCATTACAGACAAAGAATTTCATTCTATTGGATTGTCCCATATTGTTAAATTTACTAAAAACACCTGTTCCGGCTTCAGTACCATCACTTTCATAAATTTGAAATTGAGTAGCATTGCTTTTAGCAACAAAATAAATTTTATTATTAAAAGCTGCAAAACAACTCGGTTCGCTACTTGCATCATCGCCTGCAAGAGATAAAATATTTTTTACAATTTTAGTTCCTGCTTTTGTTCCATCTGTTACCCAAAATTCTGTACCATACTGATTATTAACAGCTGAGAAATAAACTTTCCCATTCATTTCCGTAAATTCTTGGGGCGAATGGCAGTTATTACTGATATCAATGGTTCCGGCTTCTGTTCCATCGCTGACCCAAAGTTCGGGTGTAGGACCTCCGTCAGCAGATGCTTGAAAATACAATTTTCCATTACAAACCTTTAATTCTTTTGGTGATGATGAACCCGAAGGATTAATGTCTTTCAATAAATAAGTCCCGCTACTCGTTCCATCGCTGACCCACAATTCTTGTCCATGTGTGCCATCATTGGCTGAAAAATAAATTTTTCCATTGTACAAGGTTATCTGCGAAATAGCAGGATTGCCACCGGGATTAATATCCTTTACTAACTTAATGATTTGAGAATTAGATTGTAAATAAATACAAGAAATTAAAATTAAAAAATATTTTTTCATGACAATTAAAGATTAAATTTTTTTACAAAGATATATTATTTTTTTATGATAAACTTTTTATTAAATATTTTCAATTAATTTTTTTTACAATGCCTCTGAAAACCAAAAACACTCCCTTTATTCTTGGCTTTGCATACCGAAGAAAGTCGAATGATTAGATTTTAATTTCATTAATAAAGCATGGTCTAAATCCATATAATTGATTATAGGGTCAGGATGATTTAATGATAAACCCATCTGTTCAGCTGCTGCTCTGCATCCGGCTTTGCAATTATCATAAGCTTTACAATCCATACAGAAATCAGGTACTGTATTTTTCCATTCTTGCACTTTTCGAGAATTAAATATGTTTTCTAAACTATGCTGAAAAATATTGCCTAATTCTATGGGCGAATGATTACAAAATCGAATATTTCCTTTATAATCAAGTGTTATAGGACGGTTTTTTATATCAAACGAGCAGGATGTAAATCTTATCCCTTTGAAATTTTTCGGGTTTAAAATACAAATCGGTGTACAAACATTAGAAGTAACCGACAGTTTCAATTCTTTTGAAATTAAAGCCGCTGTTTCAAAAGCTTTATTTAATTCATCTCTTGTCATCAGCAAGTCTTCTGTGTTTTTAATCGCTTCTCCTCCAATATTTACACGATTAATCATTACTCTTTTAACACCTATAGAATGAATAAATTTCAAGGTATCGCCAATATCATTGCAATTTTCTTTCGTCAAAACAATAACAGCAACAACCTCAGCATTTTTTGCTAAGAGTTTTTTTATCGTTGTTATTGATTTATTCCAGCTACCGCTATGCTGTGAAAGACTGTCATGGACAGTTGCATTGTAGGAATGTATCGGCAATTCAAATAATGCAACTCCCAAATCAACTAATTTTTCGTAATCAAATAATTCTCCATAAGTTCCATTTGAAATAATGGAAACCGTTGCTCCTTTCATTCTTGCATAAAGCACTAATTCTAAAAAACGTTCCGCCATTAATGGCTCACCTCCTGTAAAGTTCAGATAATTGACATCTGCTACTCTAAAAAGTTTTCTTAACGTTTTTTTCGCTATTGTATAATTGCTAAAATTAGAAATTTGGTTATTATCGCATTTCCAATGATTATAACAATACTTGCAATGTAAATTGCATAAATTTGTTACTTCAAAACTAATACTTGGTATATTAATTTTCATTCCTGACAGACGCTAAGTCTATAAGTAGATATAGGATAAAGTTGCTCGGTTTGTCTCGTGTCATACAGATTTAACAGATATTCATCGACAGGTAAATTTTTGTCAAGTTGAATATAAATAGTCGACCCTTAAAAACATTTTAATTTATTGAATATCATTAAAATAATTTGTAAAATATATTGAAGATATTGCAATTATTTGTATCTTTGCAACAAAAATCTTGTATATTTTTGTATG
>JAAYQB010000106.1 GCA_012519525.1 Bacteroidales bacterium
AACCATGACAAGCATACAAAAATGGATACAAAATATCACCGTTCCTTTAGCAATACCATTAATGTTGTTTAATTGTGATTTTAGATTATGGACAAAATCTTTACCAAAGACCATAGCAACGTTAATAGGAGGTGTTTTGTCGATAATAATAGCAGTTGTAAGCGGTTTTTTTATTTTTCGAAATGCGGGAATTAACGACTTACACAATGTGGCGGGAATGATGACAGGAATATATACAGGGGGGACGATGAATTTTTATGCATTGGGAGCAGCGTTAGATGTCAATAAAAACACCATTCTTTTAACGTATACTTTTGAAATGTTGGTAACTTTTCCTTTAATATTGTTTTTAGTAGGAGGAGGTTATAAGTTTTTTCGATGGCTCTTGCCTTATAAAGACACTGCGACTTCCTTGCAAAATGAAGAAGTGAGTGATATTGAACAAAACGGGATAGAAAATTATAATGGAATGACAAAACAGAGAGTATTCCCAAGAATGATGTTAGCACTACTTATTTCTCTTTTATTTTTGGTTGTAGGAGCAGGAATTTCTCTTTTAATTACCGGAAAATTAAATGAATTAGTTGTTATATTAGTAATAACGACTTTAGCAATAGCGGCTTCTTTTTCTAAATTTATTCGTGAGTTGCCCAAAACTTTTGAATTAGGAATGTTTTTCATCCTCATATTTAGTGTGGTTGTTGCTTCTCAATTTGATATTTATAGTTTGAATGTATCTGCGATTAATTTAGGACTCTTTGTATTATATATAATGTTGACTTCTGTTGTTGTACACATTATATTTTGTAGAATAACAAAAGTTCCCGGTGATTTATTTACTGTGGCACATATCGGCTTATTGTGTTCACCGCCTTTTATTCCACCCATTGTAGGAGCAATGAAAAATAAAAAAGTATTAATAAGTGGAATTGTAATAGGATTAGTAGGTTATGCTATAGGGACTTATTTAGGAGTATTGTTGGCTACTCTATTTAAATATTTCGTATAAAATTTAAAAGAAATGAAAAATATTTATCTACTCAATTTAACATTCTTTTTTCTCTTATTTAGCTTAACAGCAAAGTCACAAGAAGAAGAGAAAAAAATAAAAAAAGGTTGGACTTTCGGGGCATTACCAAGCGTAGCTTATGATGCGGATTTAGGTTTTCAATACGGAGCTTTGGCAAATGTTTATTATTATGGAGACGGCTCAACCTATCCCGAATATTTGCATTCATTTTATTTTGAAGCGGCTTATACTACAAAGAATTATGGACTGTTCCGTTTTTTTTATGATTCTAAATATTTGATACCTAACTATCGTTTGACGGTCGATTTTTCTTATTTACCCGATGCAATGAGTGATTTTTTCGGATACAATGGCTATCAATCCGTGTATAATGATGTTTGGAGAAATTCTAAAAAATATACCGTAGAAGAAGGATATAAAACAAGGGCTTTTTATAAATACAGAAGAGATATTTTACGTTTTATGGGCGATATACAAGGAACTATACATCAACAATGGAAATGGAATGTAGGACTTGGAATTTTAAATTATAATATTGATAAGGTTGATATTAAAATGCTTAATAAAGGGAAAAAAGCGGATAAAAAACTACCCGATACCATTCCCGGATTGTATGAAAAATATATAGATTGGGCAATAATAAATAAAGAAGAAAAAAGAGGAGGTTTTCATCCTTATGTGAGATGTGGAATTGCTTACGATAGCCGTAACAAAGAATCCAATCCGTCAAAAGGAATTTATGCAGATGCTTTTTTCACTTATTCAGCAGCTTTTAACGATTTAAAAGCATATAATAATTTAAAACTCAACGTTAACTTCCGACATTACGTCCCTATTTATAAAGATTATATAGCACTTGCTTATCGTATAGGAACCCAAACATTATTAGTAGGAAAAAGTCCTTTTTATACTAATAATTATATGAATACACTCTATATGCAGCGTGTTTTATACGAAGGCTTGGGAGGAGGAAATTCGTTGAGAGGAATATTAAGAAATAGAATCTTAGCCAATGGATTTGCTTTTTCTAATGTAGAATTACGTATAAAATTAGTGAAATTTGATATAAAGAAACAGCATTTTTACATAGGCATTAATCCTTTCTTCGATATAGGTATGGTTACGCAAGCCTATACATTAGATTCGGCAAAAATAGCTGCTCTTAAAAATATAGAAGACGATATGGACGATTACTTCGATTTTAATAAATCTTCTATCTATAAGCCTCACATGTCGGCAGGTATTGGACTGAAAATAGCCATGAACGAAAATTTTATTCTATCCGTTGATTGGGCAATCCCTTTCAACAAACAAGATGGAGCCAGCTTGTCAAATCTTTACATTAAAATAGGTTATTTGTTTTAATACTTCTTAAAGCAGTCATTGAATTTAATTTGTTTTTAATGTAACTTTGCAAAAATTACAACGATGGATATTAAAGCTATTTTGCAACGTTATTGGGGTTATACCAAATTCAGACCTTTGCAAGAAGATATTATTATGTCTGTATTGCAAGGCAACGACACTTTAGCTTTACTTCCGACAGGAGGAGGCAAGTCCATTTGTTTTCAAGTTCCTGCTATGGCAAAAAAAGGTGTTTGTATTGTTGTTACGCCACTGATAGCTTTAATGAAAGACCAAGTAGAAAACTTGCTTCTCAGAAAAATACCTGCAGCAGCCATTTATACGGGCATGCACCAAAGAGAAATAGAAATGACGTATAATCGATGTATTAAAGGCAAAGTAAAATTTTTATATATTTCGCCGGAGCGACTTAAGAATACTTTATTTAAAAATTCCTTGCAACAAATAGAGGTGAATTTACTTGCTGTTGATGAAGCTCATTGCATTTCGCAGTGGGGTTACGATTTTCGTCCTTCTTATTTAGAGATAGCTGAAATACGCAGTATACTAAAAGAAACAGTGCCTGTGTTGGCTTTAACTGCAACCGCAACACCTGAGGTTGTTAAAGACATTCAACAAAAATTATTATTTAAGGAAGAAAGAGTATTTCAAAAAAGTTTTATACGTAATAATCTTACTTATTTTGCTTTAAAAGAAGAAGATAAACTAAAACGTCTTTTAAAAATTGTAGAAAAAACGCCGGGAACGGGCATTGTTTATGTTCGTAATCGGAAAAAAACACGAGAAATTGCCTTGTTTTTAAGGAAAAATAAATATGTAGCAGATTATTATCATGCAGGACTAAGTATAAGAGAAAGAGCAAGAAAACAAAATGCTTGGTCTAAAGGATTAGTGCGTATTATTGTGGCTACTAATGCTTTTGGAATGGGAATAGATAAGCCGGATGTAAGATTTGTAGTCCACATGGATTTACCCGACACCTTAGAAGCCTATTTTCAAGAAGCGGGAAGGGGAGGACGAGACGAAAGAAGAGCTTATGCCGTGCTTTTATACGAAAATGCTGATATACATAGCTTACGTCAAAATTTTGAGAATAGTTTTCCCCCTCTCAACACCATTAAAAATGTGTACGAAGCATTGAGTAATTATTTCCAAATTCCGGTAGGAGTCGGAGAAGGTTTGTCGTTCGATTTTGATAATAATGCTTTTGCAGCTACTTATCAACTTAAACCTCTGCTTACTTATCATGCATTAAAGTTTATAGAAAAAGCAGGACTAATTACATTTACAGACCCTTATGCTAATGCATCAAAAGTATTTATCAGAGCATCGCGTGAGGACTTGTATAAGTTTCAAGTTGAATATGCCAACTATGATTATTTAATCAAACTTTTATTGCGGTCTTATTCAGGGCTTTTCACTAATTTTACGCGTATCTATGAGACTGAGTTAGCCAAGCGTTCCAATCAAAGTGTTGATAATATTGTTACTACTTTAAAAAAAATAGAAGAATACGAAATTATTGACTATCATCAACAAACGGAACAGCCTCGTGTTGTCTTTTTAGAAAATCGTTTAGACATAAAATATTTTTCTCTATCGGAAGAAATTTATGAGGAACGAAAACAAGAAGCCAAAAAACGATTAGAGGCAGTGATACAATACGTTTCGAATCAGACCAAATGCCGAAGTCGTCAATTAGTGGCTTATTTTGGAGAAACCGAAAGCATTCGTTGTGGAAAATGCGATGTTTGTCTCGAAAGAAATAAAGTTGAAATGTCATCATTGGAATTTGATAAAATACTTGAAGATATAAAGCCGATACTTCAAAAACAAGACATCTCTATAGAAGAGCTAATAGACCTATCGCATTACCCTAAGGAGAAAATCGTGAAGATTGTGCGTTGGTTATTAGATAATAATAAAATTTTAAAAAGTAATGAAAAAAAATTGCGATGGAATGATTTCTAATCAAAATTTTTATTACTTTTGCTTTCAGTATTTTTGCCTCTTTAGCTCAGCTGGTAGAGCAACGCATTCGTAATGCGTAGGTCGTGGGTTCGAATCCCATGAGAGGCTCTTTCTCTTCGTTTTTTTGAAACAAAATTATGTAAATATACGTATGAAAATATGTTATTTAAATTATTTTGATAATGATAAAAATTTTGAAACAAATAGTATTGGTTACTATTTTATTAGGAGTAATAGTATGTGTATATGCACAACAAGAATCAAACGTTGTTTCCTCACCAAAGCAAGAAAAAACCGTCAATAATTTGGATTCGATAATTCAAGTATATGCTTTAAGCAATGTATATTTTGATTTTGGAAGTAAAACAATTAGAACCGATGATATCAAAAAATTGGAACAAATTGCTTTATTGCTGCAAAACAATTCGGAATTAAAACTTGAGATAATAGGACATGTAGATAACCAAGAAGTTAAAAGTTTATCGGTAGCAAGAGCCCAAGAAGTTTTTGAATGGTTTGTCAATCAAGGAATCGACAAAAGACTTATTGTTTATAAAAGCATGGGAAGTGTTTATCCTATACTCAGCAATAATAATCCCGAACATCGTCAAATCAATAGAAGGGTGGAATTTAGAATATTCCAATAAATTTTTCATATAACTTATTAAAAAAGACTAAAAATGATTCGTATAACATCTGATAATGTGCTTTACGATAAATCTTTAAGAAATAAAGTAGAAGCAGCTTATAACACTTTATTGTCTAAAACGGGAGCGGGAAACGAATTTCTCGGATGGATGAATCCGCAAGAAATAGCCCCTAATGATTTATTGAACGATATTCAAGCTACAGCCAATCGTTTGATACAAATATCCGATTATGTGGTAATTGCCGGGATTGGAGGTTCTTATTTAGGTTCTAAAGCTGTAATTGAGGCTTTGCAACAGCATTTTACTGATAAAAAACCAAAAATTATTTATGCAGGACATCATTTATCGGAGGATTATTATGCCGATTTACTTCGCTTATTAGATACCGTAGATTATAGTATCATTGTTATTTCAAAATCGGGTACTACAACCGAAACAGCTGTTGCATTCAGATTGTTAGAAAAACATTCCGAAAAAAAATATGGAAAAAAAGAAAACAAAAATCGAATAGTTTGCATTACCGATAAAGAAAAAGGAGCACTAAAAACTTTAGCCGATAAGAAACATTATAAAACCTTTGTTATTCCTGATAATGTGGGCGGTCGCTTTTCTGTTCTTACGCCTGTAGGTTTGCTGCCGATTGCCCTTGCAGGATTTAACATAAGACAACTGATAGAAGGTGCTGAAAAAATGAGCAAACAATTGCTACAATCGGTTGAAAATAATCCTGCTGTAGAGTATGCATATTACCGAAATTATTTTCTGAAAAATAAACTTAAAATAGAAATAATGGCAACCTTCGAACCTAAACTTTTTTATTTAATCGAATGGTGGAAGCAGTTGTTTGGAGAAAGTGAAGGAAAGGAAAACAAAGGAATATTTCCGTCAGGACTTATTTATACTACTGATTTACATTCTATGGGACAATATCTTCAACAAGGAGAACGTATGCTGTTCGAAACATTTTTATCTGTTAAAAATGCAAATCAAAAATGTGTTGTGCCAAACGATAAAGATAACTTAGACAAGCTGAATTATCTTGTCGGAAAACGTATTTCCGAAATCAATCGTCAAGCCGAATTAGGAACAATTATAGCTCATCAAGATGGTAATGTGCCTACTATTTTGATAGAAATAGATAAGCTGAATGAAGCAAATCTTGGAGCATTAATATATTTTTTCGAATTTGCTTGTGGAGTGAGTGCCTATACTTTGGAAGTCAATCCTTTTAATCAGCCCGGTGTAGAAATGTATAAAAACAATATGTTTGCCTTGCTTAAAAAAGAAGGTTATGAAAAAGAACATATTATACTACAAAAGCGTTTGAGTAAAAAAGAATAGTTATGGAATATTTTTTAGATATGCCCGAAAAACATACCGATTACGATAAGGCATATTTTGTCATTCTTCCCGTTCCTTACGATGGCACAAGTACTTTTGTAAAAGGAGCTGATAAAGGACCTCAAGCAATAATTGACGCTTCCGACAGTATAGAGCTATACGATGTAGAAGAAGGTGTGGAAATACATAATTTTGGAATTCATACGGCAGCACCCATTATGGAAAATAAAACGCCCGATGCGATGGTTAATGCTGTGTATAATCGTGTAAAGCAATATCTTAACGATAATAAAACGGTAGTTTTGTTGGGAGGGGAACATTCCGTAAGTATCGGAGCTATTCGTGCACATGCCGAAAAATATTCCCGTTTAAGTGTTTTACAATTAGATGCACATGCCGATTTAAGAAAAGAATACCACGGCTCTATATATAATCATGCTTGTGTAATGAACAGAGCCCAAGAAGTAGCTGAAGTTGTACAAGTTGGAATACGTAATGTGTGTAGCGAAGAAAAAAAATACATACAATCCGATAAGATTTTTTACGCTCATCAAATGAGAAATAACAGTGAATGGATGGAAAAAGCCATTGAGCAGTTAAACGAATACGTATATATTAGCTTAGATTTGGATTGTTTCGACCCCTCGATTTTGCCTTCAACGGGGACACCTCTGCCCGGAGGAATGACGTGGTGGCAAGTACTTGATTTTATTGATATGGTAATCAGGAAAAAACAAGTTATAGGTTTCGATATCGTTGAGTTATGTCCTAATCCATCCGAAAAATCGTCGGATGTATTAGCAGCTGTATTGACCTATAAAATGATGATTAAAATTTTGAAAAAACAAAAAAAATTATAATAAATAAAGCGAATACTTTTTTTATTATACAACTGAATACACAATAAAAGCAGTTAAATCAAGTTGATAGTGATGAATACTAAATAATTAGTCGACCCTTAAAAACATTTTAATTTATTGAATATCATTAAAATAATTTGTAAAATATATTGAAGATATTGCAATTATTTGTATCTTTGCAACAAAAATCTTGTATATTTTTGTATG
>JAAYQB010000107.1 GCA_012519525.1 Bacteroidales bacterium
AAAAATTATATATTTTTGTGAAAAATTTACTTGTTAGAAAATAATTAAACATGTAAAAATCTTATTATGAGTCAAAAATACAAATGCCCCAATTGTGGATCAAGTGAATTTATTACAGAACCCAATCAATACGATGTTTTAGAATTTTCAAAATATGGTTTTAAACTATTTCAACAGAAACCATTGATGAATACAAAATATTTTGTAAAGAATGTGGAAAAAAGTTGATATAGAAAAATCAAAAATGTAATTATTATTAAAAAAATCCTATTCTATAAAGGTCTGAATTCAAAATAAATTACTACTTTTGCAAGCAATAAAAAAACAACAAAATATTACGAAGATAATGAAACCGCAAAGAACGCAAAGAGTTTACGCAAAGAACGCAAAGAATTCCTACATAAAAAAAACAATAAAATAAATATGATTGAAAACGAAATATCAAATAAAATAATCGGTACAGCAATAGAAGTTCATAAAGCACTTGGACCTGGATTACTTGAAAGTGCTTATAAAGAATGTTTATATTTTAAACTTACACAATTAGGACTCAATGTTGTAAAAGAAAAACCAATACCACTAATTTTTGAAGAAGTAAAGTTAGATTGTGGTTATAGAATTGATCTCTTAGTTGAAAACAAAGTCGTTGTTGAAATTAAGAGCGTTGAAGTACTCAACGATATACATATAGCACAAACACTTACGTATCTTAAACTTGGAAACTTCAAACTTGGACTTTTAATTAACTTTAATGTACATACTTTAAAGACAGGTATTAAAAGAGTCGTAAATAGATTAGAACAATGAAAGCAAAAAAAACGCAATAACTCTGCGACCTTAGCGCATTCTTTGCGAACTCTGCGGTTAAAAAATAAAAAACTATTATGATGATAATAAAACTACAAAAAACACAAAGAAGTTAATATAGAAAAATCAGACAAGAAAATTATCCTAAAATAAATCGTTCTTTACTGATTAATAATATGCATAGTATTGCAAGCTACCAAAGCGGCGGTTTCGGTTCGTAGGCGTGCCTTTCCTAAGCTGACGGGAATAAATCCATGCTGCTGTGCTAAAGCTACTTCTTCGGTCGTAAAATCACCTTCCGGACCAATTAAAATCAAGGTGTCGGTTTTTTCTTTCGCTACTTGCTTCAATAAAGAAAGCTCTTTGTCGGTGCTACAATAAGCAATGAATTTTTGCTGTTCTTTTGCCTTTTCCACCAAGGATTGAAAGGCAACTTTTTCGTTAAATAGAGGCTGTTTACACGACAAAGATTGTTTCATAGCAGCAATAACAATGCGTTCTATACGAGAGGTTTTCACATTGATTCTCTCTGTTTTATCGCATATCAAAGCGGTGATTTCAGCAATCCCCATTTCGACAGATTTTTCCACAAACCATTCGTATCTATCCGTATTTTTTGTCGGCGATACCGCCAAATGCAAGTGATAGGGAAAACTTGCTTCTTGCTTTTGTTCGGACAAGATTTCAAGACTGCATTTATTAGGCGTATCGTCAATAATGCATGCCTCATAAAGATATCCTTTTCCGTCTGTTAGATAAATGGTATCGCCTTTTCTAAAACGCATTGCCTTAATGCAATGAATAGACTCCTCGACCGATAAAGTGCAAACAGAGCCTGTAATATGAGGTGCATAAAATAAATCCATTGCTACATTATTTCCATTAGATGCCCACTATTCCCTATAGGGCATTCCTATCGTTTTTATTGTATTTATTTTTTTCTTTGAATCGCTTTTAAACTTGCGTTAAATATATGTTCTTTGTCCAAGCCAAAATACGACAACACTTCTTCCGGTTTTCCACTTATTCCGAAACGATCTTCCATTGCCACATATTCTTGAGGCACAGGATAATTCCGTACTAATAGTTGTGCAACGCTATCGCCCAATCCTCCGTTCAACAAATGCTCTTCCGCCGTAACAACACATTTTGTTTTCATTACCGAATCTAAAACCGCTTTATTATCGAGAGGTTTAATAGTGTGAATATTAATAACTTCGGCGGCAATTCCTTTATCATGCAGCATATATGCCGCTTCGAGAGCCGGATACACTAAATGTCCTGTAGCAAAAATACTTATGTCTTTTCCTTCTTTTAGTACAACTGCTTTTCCTATTTCAAATTGTTGGTTTTCGGGCGTGAAATTAGGCATTTTAGGTCTTCCAAAACGTAAATAAACAGGACCTTTGTAGTTGGCGATTGCTAAAGTAGCCGCCTTGGTTTGATTAAAATCGCAAGGATTGATAACCACCATATTAGGAAGTCCTTTTATAAAACCTATGTCTTCCATCACTTGGTGTGTAGCACCGTCTTCTCCTGTTGTAACACCGGCATGAGAGCCGCATATTTTCACATTATTATTGGAATAAGCAACTACCATTCTGATTTGGTCTAAGACACGGGTTGTACAGAAGTTAGCAAAAGAACCGACAAAAGGAATTTTTCCGCTTAAAGCAAAACCTGCCGCCATTCCTATCATATTGGCTTCCGCTATTCCTATTTGAAAAAAACGTTCGGGAAATGCTTTTGCAAAAGCATCCATTTTTACCGAAGCCGTTAAATCGGCACATAAGGCAACAATGTCTTCGTTTTGTTTACCTGCCTCTAATAATCCTTCTCCAAAACCGGCTCTACACTCTTTTAACTCTGTATATTGTATTTTTTCCATCTTTAATCTTTATGTTAAAATTTTAATAATATTCTTGTATCGTTCTTGCTAAATGCAAAGATAGTTAAAATAATTATATGCGATTACTTATTTTTCTATTTGTTGAACCGCCCAATCGAATGCATCTTGTATCATTTGATTATCCATTGCCTTAATCAAACCATTATCGCTCAAGACTTCCATCATACGATGCACGTCTTGAATGTCTTTTTTGGCTATTGCATACACTTCATCCCAGCTTAAAGGTTTGCGTGCTATTCCTTCTTTAATAGCCTGCATTGCCACATCGGCAGCTACTTTCGGAAAAACTTCGCTTTCCAACATAGTGGGAATAATGTTTTCGGGATTAATCCCTCTTTTTTCAGCAAAATCGGCAATGGAATGCGCTGCGCATATAGCCATGCTGTCCGTAATCTTGCGTGCCGAGACCAATAATGTTCCTTTCAATATGGATGGGAAGCAAACGGAATTGTTCACTTGATTAGGGAAATCTCCCCTACCGGTTGCCACTATATAGGCTCCGGCTTCTTTGGCTTTATAAGGATAAATTTCAGGAACGGGATTAGCACAAGCAAACACGATGGCTTTGGGTGCCATTAATGATATCCACTCCGGACGAATGGTATCGGGTCCCGGTTTCGATAATGCTATCAGCACATCGGCATCTTTGAATGCTTCTTCTTCCTTCTCTATCAAGTCGGGATTGGTAATTTGACATAATTCCCATTGTAAAAAGAAACGTTTATCTTCTTGGTATCTTTTTCTGTTTTTATGCAAAGCACTCTTACTATCGAACAAAATAATGTTTTTAGGATCAGCACCATCGGTTATCAATAAGCGGGCTATGCTCGTATTCGATGCCCCTGAGCCATACAATATAAATTTGGAAGTTTCGATTTTTTTATTCACTAATTTCAAGGCATTGATAACGCCTGCTAAGGTAATGCAAGCAGTGCCTTGGGCATCATCGTGCCAGACAGGAATATCACATGTTTCTCTCAACACATGTAAAACTTTATAACAGTTTGGATGTGAAATGTCTTCTAAATTAATAGCACCGAAACTCGGCTGCAACATTTTCACAAATTCTATGATTTTATCGGGATTAGGCTCTCCTGTTTCGTCTTTGCTGTCTATGCACAAAGCCATGGCATCTACTCCTCCTAAATACTTCATCAGCATTGCTTTTCCTTCCATTACACCCAATCCTCCCGGTGCAGTACAATCGCCATCACCCAATACGCGTGTGCTATCGCTGACCACTGCTACCAAATTGTTGCGGTTGCTTAATTGAAACGAAGTCTCGTTATCATCGCGAATAGTTGTCGAAACCGAAGACACTCCCGGCGTATACCATACATTCAACCAATTCATTCCATCTATTGGGGTTTTCATAATGGTTTGCATTTTTCCTTGGTAATACTCATGTGCCAATAATGATAATCTTTTGTAAAATATCGTTTTGCATTGCGCTCTTTGTTCAAAAGAAAAATGTTCGGGAAATAATGATTCCAAATTACTTAAATCTTTTTTAAATGTTGTCATAAATCTATTTTTAATTTCTTAATACCATGTGTAATACTTCTTGCGATTTTAATGTTGATAAGTTGACAATATGTTCAGTGTAATAGGACAATATTGTTTTCAAAAGAGGATTGCGTAAGTGTGCCGGCACGACCGACTGCCAATGATTGGCAAAGAGGTCTTGCTGCATCAACGAATGCAAGCATTCATCAAGTTCGGTATCTTTTGCGTCATTTCCCTTTTCAAATCGTGCTTTTTTACAATTAAATAAAGCATTTTCTTTGGAATAGTTATTTTCAGGAAAACAGCCTAAATAATCGGTCAAATGCAATAAAAAACGCAAGTGAAAATCGGGTGTAAAACTACTTTCATCAAATTTTATTAATGCTTTTTCGATGAAATTATACAATTCGACATCGCTTCCGCATTGCCATAGAATTTTTAAAAGTGCTTCGTTTAAAAACTGGCTAATACTCGCTTTTTCAATATTAAAACTATAAGGCGATGTAGTATGAATTAAGTGTGTTTCTTTGATATAGCCCATAGAAGTCGCTTGTTTTTGTTCAATCAACAGTTCTACAACCGCCAAAGGAATAAAAAGGGACAGCAGTTTTTTCTTGTCTTTGCGTAAAGAGAAATAGGACATATACGATTTATACCCGTATTCCGATGTAAATACATGGATAATCATTTTATTATCAGCATGCATTATTTTCTTTAAGATAATTCCTCTTGTTTTATACAACATACACCTATCAAGCTAAAAACAGCCACTTATTAAAGTGCAAAAATATAAGAAAATAACAAGAAAATAAAGGAATTTTTTCTTTTGTTTTAAGATTTTAACACTTCTTCCATTTCATCATCTAAGTTCTTATGAACGGCATAGTTACGCCATTTATTAATTGCTGCTTGCATATCTTCGGGCAAGTCCGAATCGAAAAACATCACTTCGTCCGTAAACGGATGTCTGAATTTTAGACTTTTTGCATGCAAGGCTTGACGAGGCAAAAGCGAAAAACAGTTTTTAACAAACTGTTTGTATTTGCTATAAACAGTCCCTTTTAATATACGATTTCCACCATACACATAATCATTGAACAAAGGATGTCCTAAGTGCTTCATGTGCACTCTAATTTGATGTGTACGTCCTGTTTCAAGTTCACACTCGACTAAAGTTACGTAACCGAAACGTTCCAATACTTTCCAATGGGTTATGGCATATTTTCCTTTTTCCGAATCAAAATAAACGTCCATCATTCGCCTATCCGCTTCGTTTCTTCCTATATAACTTTCAATGGTACCTTCTTCTTTCGCCATATCTCCCCAGACCAATGCATGGTATTTACGTTCAATGGAATGAAGGTAAAATTGTGTTGATAGTTTGGCTTGAGCATATTCATTTTTAGCAACAATCATTATGCCTGAGGTATCCTTGTCGATACGATGTACTAAAAAAGGATTTTGTTTGCTTCCGTCAATTTTGGTTTGCTCACCAAAATAAAAACACAAAGCATTGACCAATGTCCCTGTATAATTACCGTAAGCGGGATGCACCACCATATTCGGTTGTTTGTTGATAATTATCAAATCACTGTCTTCATAAACGATATTTAAAGGAATGTCTTCGGGGATAACCTCCATTTCACGAGGCGGTTGCGACATCAATACGGAAACCGTATCCAAAGGTTTTACGCGATAGTTTTGTTTTTCGGCAATGCCGTTGACCAAAATATTACCCGCTTTGGCAGCTTGTTGTATTTTATTGCGCGAAACGTTTTCGATATGATTAAAAAGAAATTTGTCTATCCGCAATAAGGACTGCCCTTTATCAACAATAAAATTATAATGCTCATACAGTTCATCAGCACCTTCATGCAGTTCTTTTTCTTGATTATCAGCCTCTTTGTTCAGTTGTTTTTTTATTGATCTACTTTGTTCTTCCATTTTTTATATTAGTCCATAATTTTACTTTCCCGCTAATTTTGCACCTAACATTCGTAAACGAATACTATGAATGATTTTCTTTGTATAGAGAGGAAAATCGGCTTTCATCATCCAATCATAATAATTTGATTCGATGGTAAATACGTGTTCTACCGTTTTCCCTTTATGTTTTCCAAAATTAAACACTTCTCTGTCGTGTTCGTCAAAAACAATATGTCCCACCAAATCTACATTGCGAGTAGTAGAGGAAAAGTTGGCTAAATCAGCCACATTGTTTTTAATTGGAAACGACTCATTATCATCTTCATCAATATAAGGTGTGTCTTTATAAAAATCTAATTGAGCTTGCAATACTTTATAGGTAGCCACCGTATCGGCTTCGGCAGTATGTGCATTTTCCAAATCTTCTTTACAATAAAACTTATAAGCAGCACGCAAATTCCGTGGTTCCATACGGTGAAAGATATTTTGTACATCAATGATATGAACACCTCTTAAATCAAAATCCATACCTGCTCTCAAAAACTCCTCTACTAAAAGCGGCACATCAAATTTCAACAAATTATATCCTGCTAAATCCGAGTTTTTCAAAAAATCGTAAATAGAAGGTGCAACGGCTTCAAAGGAAGGCTTATCAGCAACATCTTTATCATAAATACGATGTATTTTGGAAGCTTCGGAAGGAATGGGAATGCCCGGATTAATAAGTTCCGTTTTTGTAGTAGTTGTCCCATCGGGCATTACTTTCAACATACATATTTCCACTATTTTATCTACCCCAACATTCACCCCTGTCGTTTCCAAATCAAAAAACACCAAGGGACGCGTTAACTTTAATTGCATTTTATATCTTTATTTAAATTTTTACAATTGCAAAGATAACAAAATTATTGCATGAGCAAATAGTTATTTTAATTTATTTCAAAAAAAAATAAAAATCGTTTAATTTTATATAGCTTATTTTAGTATTTTTGTTTTTTATATTTAAAATCATATTTCTAATGGATACTCGATATATATTTGTAACAGGCGGCGTTGCTTCTTCGTTGGGCAAGGGTATTATTTCTGCTTCATTAGCTACTTTATTAAAAGCTAGAGGTTATAGTGTTACAATTCAGAAGTTAGATCCATATATCAACATCGATCCCGGCACCTTAAATCCTTATGAACACGGCGAGTGTTACGTAACAGAAGATGGTGCTGAAACCGACTTAGATTTAGGTCATTACGAACGTTTTCTTAACACTCCCACTTCGCAAGCCAACAATGTTACTACCGGACGTATTTACAAAAATGTTATTGAAAAAGAACGCAAAGGAGAATTTCTCGGACAAACGGTGCAAGTTATACCGCATATTACCGATGAAATTCAACAACACATCAAATTATTGGGCAGTAACGGCAATTACGATTTTGTTATTACTGAAATCGGAGGAACTGTCGGCGACATCGAATCGTTTCCTTTTATTGAGGCTATTCGACAATTACGCTGGGAATTAGGCGTAAAATGCGTCAGCATACATTTAACGTTGGTACCTTTCTTAAAAGCTACGGGAGAACTTAAAACAAAACCCACACAACATTCAGTAAAAACTTTATTGGAGCAAGGAGTACAACCCGATATCATTGTATGCAGAACCGAATACGAATTAAGCGATAGTTTACGGCAAAAAATTGCTCTTTTCTGTAACGTTCAACCTCGATGCGTAATGCAATCGCTTGATGCAGAATCTATTTATGATGTTCCTTTGCAAATGCAAAAAGAAGGACTTGATAGAGAAGTACTTAAAATAATGCAAATACCGTCTATCAATGAACCCAATTTAATTTATTGGGAAAACTTTCTACATAAATTAAAATTCCCGAAAAGTTCCGTAAGAATTTGTTTAGTAGGAAAATATGTGGAACTTCGCGACGCTTACAAATCAATCAACGAAGCTTTTATTCACGGAGGTGTTGCCAACGAATGCAAAGTAAATCTCGATTACATTCAGTCCGAACAAATTTACAAAGAAAATGTCCACGAAAAACTAAAAGACTATCATGCGATTTTGGTAGCCCCCGGTTTTGGCGAAAGAGGCGTAGAAGGAAAAATCATAAGTGTTCAATATGCACGTGAAAAACAAATCCCTTTTTTAGGCATTTGTTTGGGAATGCAATGTGCTGTTATTGAATTTGCTCGTAACGTATTAGGCTATAAAGAAGCCCATTCTACAGAAATAAATCCGACAACCCCCTATCCTATTATTGACATAATGGAAAAGCAAAAGGATTTGACGGAAACAGGTGGGACAATGCGTTTAGGCTCTTATCCATGCGAAATAAAAGAAAACAGCTTGGCACATCAAATCTATGGACAAAAACACATTTTTGAACGACACAGGCATCGCTACGAGCTTAATAATTCGTATTTAAGCGAATTAGAAACAAACGGAATGTTGGCTACAGGTATCAATAGAAATCAAAATTTAGTGGAAATTATTGAGCTTGAATCTCATCCTTTCTTTATAGGTGTACAATTTCATCCTGAATACAAAAGTACTATTGAAAAACATCATCCTTTATTCGGACATTTCGTAAAAGCTGCCAAAGATTTTAAAAACAAGGCAAAATAATATGGAAAACAGCATCAATTGCAGAGGACATTTGCTTTCGTTAAAAGAAGTGTCGGTAATGGGCATTCTCAATGTTACCGAAGATTCTTTTTTTGATGGGGGGCGTTATTACGGCAAGGAAAAAACATACCTTGAAAGAGTTGAAAACATGTTATCGGAAGGTGCCGATATTATAGATATTGGCGCTATGTCAACACGTCCGAATGCCATCGAACTATCGGAAGAAGAAGAATACAATCGTGTAAAAGAGGTGATTAACAACATCGTAAAACATTTTCCCAATGCGATTCTTTCTATCGACACTTGGCGGTCTGAAGTTGCACGATTGGCAATTGACAGCGGTGCTGCCATTATCAACGATATTTCGGGCGGTGAATTTGACCCTAAAATGTTTGATACCGTTGCTCAACTTAAAGTTCCCTACATTTTAATGCATACGAGTGGAAAACCGGAAGTAATGCAACAACAAACGCAGTATAACGATGTTGTAAAAGACGTTTATGACTATTTAAGCGAAAGACTTAAGTGTTTGTATGCTTTAAATGTTACAGACGTCATCATTGATGTCGGTTTCGGATTTGGAAAAACCATTGATCAAAACTATGAATTATTACGCAATATAGCTGTTTTTAAAACATTGGATTGTCCGCTATTGGTTGCTCTTTCGCGTAAAACAATGTTTTGGAAATTCTTAGAAATCACACCCGCCGAAGCTCTCAATGCAACAACTATCGCCCACACATACGCCTTATTGCAAGGGATTCATTTATTGAGAGTACACGATGTGAAAGCAGCGAAAGAAGCGATAAAAATAGTCAATAAACTAAAATAAGACACTGCCGTATTTTTATTAGAAACAACTATTTATCAATTTGATAAACTTTAAGTTTTTGGTCTTTCGTTAATAGGATAATATTTTTCCCTTTGATAGCAACGTCAATAACTTCTTCCCCATTAGGTACATCAAAATGTTGCAAATCTATGTTGTCAATGGAAAGAAGTTGGATTTTATTATCAACAACAAAAACTAATTTTTCATTCCATACCGAAAAACTTTCCGCACCGACAATAGGAATATTTTTTAAATAAGTGCCGAATCTATCAAAGATAAAAAAACCGTTTACCGCATCGCATAGCACCAAATATTTTCCCCCTAGTTCTAACAGAGCCGTAGGATTAATTTTATTGCTAATCAATGTAGATAAGGGTTGACTTTGAGCAACTTTTTTAGCCGAAGCATCGAAACGAATCAGCACATCTTTCACTATATCGTAAACCCAAAAACCGTTATCGTAAGAAGTTGCTACGGCAGCAGCTTGCACTATATTCAAATCCGAGAGCAAATAAGGTCTGTTTTGTACAGCTAACTTATTGTTTAAAAAAGAAATACGCATCAAATCTTTTGAAAACAACAGTATTTTCATAGGATTGGACACATCAATAGAGTGGATTTTCCCCATAGAAAAATCGGAATAAGATTGCTGTAATTGCATTTGTTCATTGTATTGAAACAATACGCTTCCATCGGAAACATAGATGTTTCCAAAAACATCTACTTTAAAAAAAACAGCCTTTTGCTCTAATTCGTAAAGCAATGTATAAGAAGCAGTTTGCCCATAAATAAGCGTAGCCGTTGACAAGCAAAAAATAATCAAGGAAAATTTGATTGTTTTCATTTTGCAAAAATTTGATCTCCTACTATTAAGCGAACCATAAAATTATAATTAGGCATCATTCTTTTTCTATCGTTCACTTCCAAATTGACATAAATGTATTGCACTTGAACAACCGGCTCTAAAGCAATAGATTTAGTAAAAGGAATACGTACACCGAAGCCTCCGACAAGCCCTCCTCCTACTCCTCCCAAATAAGGCTCGATTTCCGTTAAACCGCTGTTGGGAACATAGGGCTTGCCTGCATATATGTCCATTAAAGTAAACCTATGATCTTCAACAAATAAATCTGCATCTTTCACTCTTACCGAGTTTAATTGAGCAGCAAACTCAACAAACGGCAGCACTTTTCCTTCCGTATAAAACGTATAATAAACTCCTATTTCAAAAAAGTTGCGTAATTCCTTTCCTATTAAATGATATTTTAATATTTGCGGTCGTTCATTTCCGGGAACGCCTGAATTATAATCAAATGTAATACCACCTGTAGCTGTTAAACGTGCTTGGCTAAAAGATAAATACATTGCTACACTTTTATTAAAATGATACAGTGCGGCAAAATTAAAAATAAAAGCCATATTATAACGCATATTCTCATCAATTTCTCTAAGCCTAACTCCTTCGGCATCAAGAATAATACGTTGACGATCTCTGATTAAATTATCAATTTGTTCTTTTACATACTTATTGCCTATCGCCCTACCGATATCCACCTCTCTTTGATTTGAAATTCCATTGTAATAATTAGCCGTAAATTTATTTCCCAAATAAGTACCTGCACCTATATAAAAATCAAAGCCTTTATCATAATCGGATACTTTCCTTGAAGTGTCTTTTTGTGCATGCAAGGAAGAATGCAATAAACAAGTTATTCCAAAGAAGAGAAAATATAGGTACTTCGTTAATTTCATTGCACTAACGAGCTAATTGTTCGATAGTTTGCAGTGGGTTTTCCGTTGAAAAAATAGCATTTCCACACACCAACACATCGGCACCTGCTTCGATAAGTTGCTTGTAATTAGAAAGGTCTACTCCTCCGTCCACTTCTATTAAGGTATTGAGTCTTTTTTCGTTAATCATAGCTTTTAGCTTTCTTACCTTATGGTAGGTATTTTCAATGTATTTTTGTCCGCCAAAACCGGGATTAACAGACATCAGCAACACCAAGTCCGTTTCAGGTAATATATCTTCCAATAAGTCAACGGACGTATGGGGATTTAAAGACACTCCTGTTTTTACATTCATTTTTTTAATGGATTGCAAAGTGCGATGCAAATGGCTGCAAGCTTCGTAATGTACTGTTAAATAAGATGCTTTTGCCTCCGTACAAAAACGTTCTATGTAAAAATCGGGATTGTTTATCATCAAATGAATATCTAAAGGCTTAGCGGCATATTTCGCTATTGCCTTTAAAACGGGAAATCCTATTGATAGATTAGGGACAAAATTACCATCCATGATATCTAAATGAAACCAAGCAGCATCACTTTGATTGACCATTTCAATATCGCGTTGTAAATTAGCAAAATCTGCCGACAGCATAGAAACTGAAATACGATGTTTCATACATTTATATTTTTTTATTTAAGATTGTATGGAACTCACATACCTTATAATCATCAACTTGTATATCAAAATTTATTTGGCATGTTCGTTTCATAACTTAATAATTTTAAAAATTAATCTTCCATAATACTTTTTATTCCGGGTAAGGTTCTGCCTTCACAAAATTCGAGCATAGCACCTCCGGCAGTAGATACATAATTAAATTTATCAGCCATTTTGAATTTATTAATTGCTGCAATAGTATCGCCGCCTCCTACCAAAGAAAATACGCCGTTTTCAGTAGCTCTCACTATGGCATCGGCTATCATAAAAGTACCGTTGCTAAAATTATCCAATTCAAATACTCCCAAAGGTCCGTTCCATAGAATAGTAGCCGATTTCAATATAATCTCTCTGTATCTCATAATTGTTTCGGGACCTATATCCAATCCTTCCATGCCTTTCGGAATTTTAGAGGTATAATACAAGCGACGATAAGCAGTGTTGGAAAACGCATCGGCAGCAACAGTATCTATTGAATAATAAATATTTACATTATATTCTTTTGCTTTTGCTATAATTTCTTTTGCAACAGGAATCATATCTTCTTCGTACAATGAAGCCCCTACTTCACCGCCCATAGCTTTGTGAAGGGTATAATTCATACCTCCTCCTAAGATGATATTGTCCACTCTTGTCAAAAGGTGATGAATAATATCTATTTTTGTTTTTATCTTGGAACCGCCTAATACCGCCGTAAAAGGTAGTTTAGGATTCAATAAGACTTTGTTGAGATTATCAATTTCTTTTTGCATTAAAAATCCGAACATTTTATTTTTCGGAAAAAACTGAGCAATGACGGCAGTAGAAGCATGTTTACGATGAGCAGCCGAAAAAGCATCATTGACATACACATCGCCATAAGATGCCAATTTTTCCGCAAACTCAACATCTCCTTTTGTTTCTTCTTCATGAAACCGTAAGTTTTCAAGTAATAAAATTTTACGAGACGGCAAAGTATCTACTAATCGTTGTGCCTCTTTTCCAATAGCATCGTTGGCGAAAAACACTTTTACATCTACCTTTTTTTGCAAATAAGGAAGTACGTGTTCCAATGAGTATTTTTTTTCTACTCCTTTAGGACGTCCCAAGTGAGATAATATTATAACAGATCCGCCATCGTCTAAGATTTTATTAATGGTCGGCAAGGAAGCATCTATTCGTGTAGCATCTTCTATTTCAAACTTTTCACTTAAAGGAACATTATAGTCAACACGTAGTAAAACTTTTTTATCCTTAAAATTGTAATCTTGTATATGTATCATATTGTTATTTTTTGGTTTCGTTTTTTAAAATGGGTCTTCGTCATCGTCGGGATAAGTAGTCTGATTGACAGGCGAAGCAAAAGAAGTATCCTCACTTTCTTCCTCATTAATACGAGACGACATAATACTATATCTATCTTCGCTTAAGCTACTTAATGGAACAAAATTGGAAGGAAGCTCGCTTAAATTCTCATCATAATCAACAAACTTTGCGTAATCGGCAATAAAACGTAATTTAATATCTTTCAATGCTCCGTTTCTGTGTTTTGCTATCATAATTTCAGCCAAACCTTCGGCAGGCGTATGGTCTTCAAACTCATTGAGTTTATAATATTCAGGGCGATAAATAAACAACACCAAATCAGCATCTTGCTCTATCGCTCCCGATTCTCTTAAGTCCGACAGTTGAGGACGTTTAGAAGCGGTGCTACGCGTTTCCACAGCTCGACTTAATTGAGACAAAGCAATAACCGGTATATCCAATTCTTTCGATAAAGCTTTCAAAGAACGTGAAATAGTGCTTATTTCTTGTTCTCTATTCATGCCTTTCAAATCGCCACCGGCTGACATTAATTGCAAATAGTCAATTATTACCGCTTGAATATCATGCTGTTGTTTAAAACGGCGACATTTAGCTCTTAATTCAAAAATAGACAAAGCAGCCGTATCGTCAATAATGAGTTTTGCTTTTTCCAATTCGGTCATTTTATTGACTAAAGTTAGCCAATCATCATCGCTTAAAGTCCCATTTTTCAATACATTCTGTTTAAATCCCGACTCTGCCGAGATAAGACGTAACGCCAAATCGGATGCCGACATTTCCAAAGAGAAAAAAGCAATGGGTTTGTTTTGTTCAATGGCTATATGGCGTGCCATCGATAGGACAAAAGCCGTTTTTCCCATTCCGGGACGTGCTGCTATAATCACTAAATTAGCTCGTTGCCAGCCATTGGTTACCCTATCCAATTCCGTAAATCCCGACGGTAAACCTCGAAGTTTCGTATCCGAATTTTTGGTGTTTTCCAAATCTCTCAATACTTCACGAATAAGATCGTCCATTTTTCTGGAATCTCTCCTGAAATTTTGCTCTGCAATATCGAATAAATTTTGTTCGGCTTTATCCAACATTTCCAATACGTCCATAGTAGGATCGTAAGCATTATGAATAACTTCGGTAGATACGGAAATCAATTTTCGTTGAATAAACTTTTCAACCACTATACGAGCGTGGTATTCTATATTGGCGGAAGAAACAATTCGATTGGTCAATGACGACAAATAATAAGCTCCTCCTATGGCTTCCAAATCTTCATTTTTTCGCAATTGATTGGCAACCGAAAGCAAGTCAATAGGGTCTTTTGTCAAGAAAACTTCCTTGATTGCTTTGTATATTTTTTGATGCGATTCTTTATAAAACATTTCTTCGCGTAGCGAATCAATAACTGCACTGGCAGCATTGGGCTCCAACATCATAGCACCTAAAACCGCTTCTTCAAACTCAAGTGCTTGCGGTAATATACGCCCCTGCATATCAACTTCGGGTAGAACTATACGTTTTTGTTTTTGTGTTACTTCTTTTGCCATTCTTAATTAAAGCTATCTTAATTTATTTATTCTTTTATTTATTTTTAATCCATCCTTGCACTTCTGCCAATTGAAGCGGTGGTGTTTCTAATTTCAGTTTTTTACGTAAACCGTTTAAATCGTTAAAAAGTTTGGTATCGCTTGCCGTTTTAAGATTCTCAAGGGTTTGTATTCCCAATTGACGTAAAGCCGGTATCCAGATTTTTGGAACTCCTTCTTTTTCAAAATCTTCATCTTTTGCTATCGCTGCTTGTTTTTTGGGTCGCATCAGCGGGAAAAACAACACATCTTGAATAGAGGGTGAATTGGTCATAAACATAACCAAGCGGTCAATACCAATACCTACTCCTGCCGTCGGCGGCATTCCGTATTCGAGTGCCGTCAGAAAATCATGGTCGATATACATGGCTTCGTCATCGCCTTTTTTCAACAATTGCAGCTGTTGTTCAAAACGATAGCGTTGGTCTATAGGGTCGTTGAGTTCTGAATAAGCATTGGCTAACTCTTTTCCGTTGACCATCAACTCGAAGCGTTCGGTTAGCTTTTCGTTGCTACGATGACGTTTACACAAAGGCGACATTTCAATAGGATAATCAATAATAAAAGTAGGTTGGATAAAATTTGCTTCACATTTTTCGCTAAATATTTCATCTATTAATTTGCCTACTCCCATGCTGTCGTCGGTTTCGATAGATAATTTTTGACACACCGAACGTAAGTCCTTCTCGTCCATGCCGCTTACATCGTAACCCGTGTATTGTCGAATAGCATCCAATATGCTTATACGTGCAAACGGTGCTTTAAAATCAACTGTCTTATCCCCTATTGTTACTTGTGTTTTTCCATGCAATTTAAGAGCGATGCGTTCGATAAGTGTTTCGACCGATTGCATCATCCAATTATAGTCTTTGTAAGCTACGTACAACTCCATCGCCGTAAACTCCGGGTTGTGCGTGCGATCCATTCCTTCGTTGCGAAAATTACGACTAAACTCATACACTCCATCAAAACCGCCTACGATTAAACGCTTTAGATAAAGCTCGTTAGCAATACGTAAATACAAAGGCATGTCCAAGGTGTTGTGATGTGTTACAAAAGGACGTGCCGCAGCTCCGCCCGGTATGGGTTGTAAAACAGGCGTTTCAACTTCCAAATAACCTTGTTCATTATAGTAATTGCGAATTTCGTTGATAATTTGCGTTCTTTGTTTAAAGGTTTCTTTGATGTGCGGATTGACTACCAAATCAACATAACGCATACGATAGCGTTGTTCGGGATCGGTAAAAGCATCGTACACTTTTTCGTCGGTTTGCTTGACAATGGGTAATGGACGTAAAGACTTAGCCAACAATGTAAATTCTTTTACATGTACGGTTATTTCACCCATTTGTGTAATAAAGACAAAACCTTTTACTCCGATAAAATCTCCAATATCCAATTTTTTGTAAACTAAGTTATAAAGACTTTTATCTTCGCCCGGACATATTTCATCTCTTTTGGTATATACCTGTATACGACCTTCGGCATCTTGAAGCTCATAAAACGCTGTAGCTCCCATTATGCGTTGACTCATAATACGCCCCGCTATACTTACCTCTTGATAAGCCGACGGATTTTTTTCGAAATTAGCCAATATATCTGTCGAAACGGCATTGACCACGTACTCATCGGCAGGATAAGCATTGATACCCATGCTTGCAAAACTTTTCAGCTTTTCTCTTCTAATAATCTCTTGTTCGCTTAATTCCAAGCTCATTTTTATTTTATTTTCTATGTGGATTTGATTTTAATAGACTATAGTATGAATATCAATATAAAAAAGATTGTCATTTAGTCCTTGCAAAAATAAACATTTTTTTAATACATGAAACATGATTTACTATAGAAATTAAAATTAGACAGCATTGCTATTAGCTACAATTAATTACATATAAAATATTGAAAATTCCGAAAAAAATACAGCCAACAAACCGATATTTTCACGGAAATATTTTGATTTTTTTATTAAAGGTAATAAAATAATGTATATTTTTGCAAAAATATTATAAAGAAAAAATGTTAGAAGTTAAATATACATACGAATGCTGTATATTTACTTCGTAAATTAAACGTTAGCGGTCATGTTAAAAGACAATAATGCACGATAGACAAATATGAAATCAACAATTATAGTTGCACTACTTCTGACTTTTCTGACTTCATGTTCAGGACAGACAAGCAATGACACGACAAAATTCAAAAAAGAAATACCTACTTGGGAAAATGGTGAACCAGACCTCTTTTACAAATTGACGCAGCAAAAAGTAAAGCAGTTAAAAATCGACACGTTACAAAGTGGATACGACTCTTTACAAATAAGAATTTGGTATGACTATTCCTTAATGTCACTTCGTAAGTTATTAATCATCAAGCGGACAAATGCGACTTGGACAGCTACTGCATACACATTGACCGTGGACTGGGACGCATCCAATTTGACCGAAAAAGTAAAAACCCAAAAGGCAGAAACATTAAATCCTAAAAATGGGTGGGACAGTTTTCTTAATAAGTTATTCGCTTTACAAATCATGACACTTCCAAACATGGACAACATTTCTGGACTGGAAGATGGCTGGACAGACGGAATAAGTTACAATGTTGAAGTGGCAACAAAAAAACAATATCGTTTTTACGGCTATCATTTACCCGACAAATTTCAAGACAAATACTGGCAAGCAAAAAATATGGTTGACATTTTAAAGTTAGTTGAGACCGAATTTGGAATTACAAGTGGAATAAGATGAAAACACGAACCGCTAACAGCACATTTGCAAAAGGCGGGGTACCGTGCTTCGCAGACAGTTTTGTGGTAGCCGAAAGTTTTGTGCACCGCATTAAGTTCAGTAGTAAAAATCCCGCCCGAACTCAAACCCCAAAACCGTTATGCAACACCCTTTACTCACTAATCTTGATTAAATTAATAAACGAATAAAAAAATACAACCAATAAACTGATATTTTCACGGAAATATTTTGATTTTTTTACCGCATAGTAATAAAATTATGTATACATTTGCAAA
>JAAYQB010000108.1 GCA_012519525.1 Bacteroidales bacterium
AAAACATTGCTGACGTAAATGTTGACCAAGAAAAGTTTATTGAATCAATTGGTTTAATAGTAGATTACTGTAAAAACAATTTTAAAGACCTTCCAACAACACAAAAAATCGGGATCCTTGCCATTGTCCACAAACAAGGGAACCCAACTTATAAATGCTTTTTAAACCCTGACAATAATGACAGCTTAAAAACAAAAATCCTTTCCGATTTAAACGAACTGAAAATCGAAAACACAAAATTGGTTGATTTTCCTTTATTTATATCTATAAACACCGGAAAAACCAGTGATTTTAAAGATTATATCGACCCGGTAAAACAAAAAATCACAGAATATAAAAATGCGGATTTAGCAACGAAACTTAGGTTAAATAAAGAGTATGCCATTAATGAAGTATTACCTGTTTTAACTGCCTATGAAGTAAACACAGAAGCTAAATTTGAAGGAGTTGTAAATTTTGGAAAGTTAATTGAAAAGACAAACTTCAACGAAATACAAAATATTGACGAATTAACAAGTAAAAATAAAAACTATTGGAGAGCAGTAATGGAGATGAGTGCAGGAAATCAACTAATTCCTATTACTAAAATATTCGCTTTGGTTTCGCAAGGAGAATTAGATTATGCAAAAAAATACATTGAAATTATTAGAATATTCACTGATCCGCAAACCATTTCTAATAAATATTTAGAAGAAATAAACTCTAGAATAAATTTATTCAATGAAGATTTATATAAAAAGATTCAAAGAGGTATCGAAGAACACGACGAAGGAGAATATCAAAGAGCTATCAACATTTACAATGAGATACTAAGTGTTTATCCAAATTCATCGTGGACATTATACGAAAAATATTATTCTGAAAACACTAAAAAAATTGCCTACGAAACAATCAATTCATCTGATCGTGAAGACTGGGATAAAGCAAAAATTGAGATATACAAACACAACCCTTTATATCACATGGATATTAGAGCCAGCAATGGACAAGAAGCATATCTATTATTTAGACGGCAAGAAATCAACAATTTATTTGAAAAAAAAGAAAATTTGCTAAAAGACGTATTTGAATATGCAGACATTGCAAGCGATTTAGGCGTACATGACTTTGCAGCACAATTATTTTGGTTAACCGCAATGTTTGACAAGAAAAACGCTAAAAAATCACTAAACTATTACTTATATTGCCTTGACAAATTAGGTGAAACGGAATTAAAATATAACTTTAACATTGATTACGATAAAGTATTCAAAAAAATTGAAAAAGACAAAGAAAAGAAAATGCTGAAAAGTTCGATTTATAAAAAAATGAATAAAAAACAGTAGGCACAATACATTATGATAAAAAGAAACAAGCTTGATAAAACATTTGGACCGATTGGTAAATCGGCAGGAATTGTTTTATTCGTTTCCGGATTAATAATGACCTATTCTTCATTAGTCGGATTGATTTTAGTCCTACCGGGAGCACTCATTGGATTTTCTTCAACCATGACTTTTGTTGATTTTGATAAAAAAAGAGTAAAATTTTCAAATAATATATTTGGAATTATTCCAATCGGAAAATGGATGACTATTCAGTCGGACATGAAAATTGGCATTAAAAAGTCAAACAATGCATGGAGAGGATACAGTAAGAGTAATAGAACGGTTGATATTACGGATATTGACTACAGGCTGATACTATACGATTCTAATGATAAAGAGATTATGCCAATTCAGAAATCAAAAACTTTGGATTCTGCAAAACTTAATTTGGATAAAATAAGCAAAGAACTTGGGATAAGCGTAATTGAATAAAAATAACTAACACGACAATAAAAAATAACTTACGAAAATTTTAAAATAAAAAAACAAGAATTTATGAGAAAAATATTAATCGCATTATTATTATTATCAACATTCTTTGTTTCCTACAATGGCTCAACAAAGGAAAAAGATGAAGCAACTGTATCTCATACTGATACGCTAAAACAAGAAAATCCAAATACAAAACAAGACACATTAAAACCGGTTTTCGGCTATAGATTTGTAATTAATGGCGACTTTGACGGAGATGGCAAAAAAGAGAAACTTATAGAACATTTTGTTTCAGGAATTGACAACAAAGAAACAAATAAATTCTACGAAGGATTAACCGACTATGAGCAACTTATTGAACTTACTGTGAAGAAAAATCCAATTTCATTTGTAGTATCCGACAACAAACGTATTGACACATTGCATATTTTTTCCGGCGGACAACAATTAGGACTTTCTTACCTAAAAAATGAAGGAGACCTCAATGGAGATGGAACCGACGAAGTTTCATACGTTATAAATTGGGCAGACCAATCAAATATTAATACTTGGCATTTAGTAAGCTATAAAAATAACAAGTGGACGGAAATTTATTCATTCCCAATTTGGGATTGGCAACTTCCGGACCTTCCTCAAACATGTAATCAGTATGAACTTTTCGGACTTGACAACAAAATAATAAACACAAATAACGACACAGTAAATATACGCTTAGAAAAGGAATTAATAAACTTCAAGGGACTTGTTAAAAAAATCAAGACTAATAAAATTCAAGTTATATTTATGAATGAAGCAGCCGAAGAAGATACAATGATTGTGGACTTAAAACAACTGAAATAAAAAGAATAACGACAGCTAACACGGGTTTTGCAGACAGGCTGATAAATCAAACATTTCATCTACGCTACGCCCTATCGTACGGGCGAATTGCATTCGTCAAAAATCGAATTCCCGAAAATAAAAATGGGCGTATGCGATACGCCCTAACCGTCCTTTTATTAAGCAAAATCAAAATAAGCAAATATTTTATTTTTTCACCGAACGATAATAAAATTATTTATACCTTTGCAAAGTGAAATTATTAATAATAAAAAAAATTGAGTTATGAAAAAAATGATTTTTCTGATGCTTTTCGGCATCGCAGGAATGTGCTTGCAAGCACAAACAGTGAATATTCACAAAAAAGACGGTTCGGTCATTAAAATTGCTTTAAAAGATTTTGATTACATGAATATTACATCTGAAAGCGATACACAAGAAAATTTCAGTGGAACATGGAATGTAAACGCAAACGGACATAAGGGTAATTTGATTATCCAGCAAAACGGCAATAAAATCACCGGCTCCATACTAAGTACTACCGACAAAATTAGCGGTGAAGTTCTTCCCGACGGTTCCATTACTTTTACCCGCCACAGTTGTAATCAGGTTTACAAGGGTAATTTGGTGAACGGTAAATTGATTGGCTCGTTTACTTGGATGAATGGTAATTATAAATGGGAAGCAAGCAGATAAGGGTTTACCCTACTCTATTTCGTAAAGTTGTTTTCATAAAAAAATAAATACACAAGCATCATGATACGACAGTTTATCATTTTAGGGTCATTGGTTTTTCTAACTCTTTGTGGACAGGGGCAAGTAAACAACGAGAAGTCCAAAGAATTGATTACTAATTTTAAAAAACCGAAAGGAATTTCATTTAAAGTAAACGATGTCAAGATGGCTGATTCTTTACTCAAAATAAATACGGCACAACTTGTATTTGAAAATAAAATCGGAAAAGAAATCCTGTTTTTCCCTGATGAGCAAGCCAACTTTGGATTAGTTAATTGTCTCAATAATGGCTTGATTCAAACTATTCAGGAATGTTACGACAATCATCGTCCATTGGTTTTAACTCCTGATATCATTTGGTTAGCAATTTGTCAAGGCATATCAATTCATATCAATGAGCATTATGATGCTCTTAAAAACGTCATGTTCACTGAGGATAAGCCTGATAAAATCACAGTTAGAAATGATAGTTTAGAATATTCGGCTAAACATTGGAAAAATCTGATAGCCTCATTTGCTAATGAAACAAAAAAATATACCCATGACGACTTTTATTCCTTTTTAGTATCTGAATTTACGACTACAACTGCCATTGAAAAAACAACTTATCAAATTGCTTTATTAGAAAGTTATAAAAAAGCCTTTGAATATATTGGAGAATCCGATTGTGGAATTCCTTCTATACTTATTGCCGGAACCAAAAATGATTGGCAAACAATTTTGAAAAAATTGGATATGCTCGATAAAATTGGACTTTCCAATTGGGCAAAGAACTTAAAACCCATTATATCTGAATTCATTAAAGCTTCTAAGGGAAAACCGAATAAAGAATTTTGGCAAAATATCTATAAAAACGCCACCGAATATAATGGTTTTTACATATCGGGTTGGATTATCAAGTTTTTCCCTTACATCAAGGAACTCGAACAAGATGGCGTTTATGATGAAGAACGAGGCGAATATAAAGTCGGTGAAATTTTCTTGCCTAATCCATTCATCAACGATGATAATTATCTTCTTTCAACTCTGTCGACAGATAATTTCCCTTCCGGAATATCGAAAGTTCCTGTAATCTGGAACAATTACTTCACAAAAAGCACTAAAAACATTGAGGTTTATGCGGGATTTTTTGCAATGAAACAATACCCCGATAAAAGTCTTGAACCATTAATATCATGGGCAATTTGTGATAAAGAAGGAGATAGTATTAACCATAAATTGAGTGAAAACAACATTCGTGAATTTAAAAATCCATCTGATTATTGGTCGCCACATTTTGCAGATAATCTTACAGACTCTGCAATTTACGACATAAAAAAATTCAAAACGCAGTCCGCTAGTATTGCTTATGTCAGATCTTTGCTTCTTGATTCTTTAAATAACAATACGAAATTCAAGAGCGATGATTATCGTAATGATACGATAGAAATTGAAATATTGTCAAATGGTAGAGTTGCAAAAGTAAAAATGACGAAAAGTGAAAATAAACAATTAGAGAATTATATAGCTAAACTGATAAAAGAACTTCCTAAACTATGGTTTCCGGCTTTAGCTCACCCGACTGATGTTTTAGATTTAATAGACTTTTCAGAAGAAGAAAAGACAGTTAAAATTCGCGTAAATAGCGTTGTGAAAATTGCATTGTAAAAAACACCGAATAATAAATATGACAAGAAACCTTAAAATATCGCTAATTATTTCAATCTTATTCGTCGGATTGATAAGATTTCGACCAATTTGGGAACGGAATCCCGGAGGATTTTGGAATATATTATTTTTTCTCGGAATTACAGTTTTATTCTTCTGGCTGATTGTTAAGATTATAATTGAAATTCCCAGACTAATAAAACAACGAAAAAAACTGACTTTTAAACTATTCGTTCCGATTTTGATTATGACTGTTTTTCTTTTGGATGGTATATTTAATCCATTGAAAATTAATTTGGATAAAATATATGGACAAGTAGATTTTCGTGCATGTTATGAAGGAACACAGAATCAAGCGACTTTTAAACTTAGAAAAAATGGGAAATTTGACATTCATTGGACAGGAGTATTTTTCTACGATAAGTTTTTTACAGGAAAATATGTGAAAAACGGAGATACCATATTACTTGATTTTAAAACTGAAAAACCACAATATTTTAGTGACACACTGGTAATTAGTGAAAATTATATTTATAGTTTAAAAGCGGATACTTTGATTCCTACTCATTTTTACTTAGGATACTGTAAAGGATTAAACTGACAAATACCATGACACTAAAGAAAACTTAAAATCATGTATATCAGATTGATTTTATTGAAATATAAAAAACACAATAGGGAACGATATACAAACGTTACAAATTTAAATTTTGCAAATATTGTATTTTGTTTCGTAAATTAGACCTTAGCGTTTATATAAAAAAATCAGAAAATGAAATCGGAAAGAAAAACTTGTACCAAATGTTTATTAAATGATAACATTGAAGGGGTTGTCTTAGACAATAATGGTGTCTGTAATTATTGCAATGCATACAAACCAATAATTCCATACGGCGAGCCGCAATTGTTGAAAATATTACAAAAAGCTAAAAAAAAGAAAAGGATTTATGATGCTCTTGTCCCTTTGAGTGGTGGAAAAGACAGTACTTACGTTTTATATTTAGCTGTCAAAAAATACAATCTTAGGGTTTTAACTTACACTTATGATAACGGCTTCATGAGTGATTATGCAAAGCAAAATATTCAATCTTCGGTTGCAAAATGTAAGGTTGACCACATTTGGGTAAAACACGACGAAGAATTAATTCATAATCTCTATCGAACTGTCCTTCAACTTTCCGGAGAAATATGCGGTGTTTGCGGTATTGGCATTCAAAGAAGTATGCTTAAAATTTCCGAAGCCTATAAAACCCCTTTGATTCTATTAGGACACGCTGCTACGGAACAAAATTCATTTACATCGGAAAATATCTACGATCAGGATAGATTAAAAGCTATTCTTAAAAAAAACAAGAATATCAGTAACACAATGATTAACCGTTTTCTGATTTATCCGAAATTAAATTTTATCACCAGCTACCTTTATACTAAGATGGGGCGTTTTGGAAAAAAAGTTAATATTTTGTATTATTTGGATAATCCTACAGACAAGAAAATTGGAGAAATCCTAAAAAAAGAGATGGATTGGATTGAGCCTGCCGAATCCGAGTATACAAGACATTTTGATTGTATTGCCGAACCGTTTAGCAATTTTATTCGGGAAAAAAGATTTGGCATTTCAAGACGATTGCCACAATTAAGTAATATGATAAGAGGCGGTGAAATTACCAAAGAAGAAGCCATTAAAATTATTTTAAAGGATAGTGAAATGATGCAAATAGGTAATTTTGACACTATTATAAAAAAACTAAATCTCACAGAGAATGACATTGAAGACATAGGAAATATCCCCAAAAATGTTTTTGACGATGTAACATCCTTACCCAATTTAATTTTTGAAAAAGTCAGAAAAGTGATAAAAAAGAACAAACAGTAAGCCGAACAACTGTAAATAATCCACAAAAGCTGACATCGTTATAAGTTTTAACAATCAGTATTTCCATTATTTTTATTTTTTTATCGAATAGTAATAAAAAATAATATACCTTTGCAAAGTGAAATTATTAATAATAAAAAATAATATACAAATGTTGTAAGTTTTATATTTGAGAATATTGTATTTTTGTTTTGTACACTATACGTTGGGTATCATACTAAAAATACAATCATAAAATAAAATCAACCTAACAATTAATTATCTTTGCGAAAAATAAAAATGAAAGAGTCAATACATATAAAAAACTTAGGTCCAATAAAAGATATTTTTATTAAGGATATTAAGCCATTAACTGTTTTAATAGGTGAATCAGGAAGTGGAAAAAGTACATTGATGAAAGCTATTGCTTTGTTTCGGTGGCTTTACAAAATGCACAATATTCGTTCATACCTTAAAAGAAGTAAAGTATCTAAAAGTCCATTTAGATTTAGAATGGATACCTATTTTAAAAATTGCGGATTTGAAGAATATTTAAAAAATAATCCTGAAATTATTTATACAGTTGAGTTTTCAGATCAAAGAAAATACACACTTCATTTTGCAAAAAACAAACTTACAGGAACCGGCAACAAGAACTTAGTACAAGTACAAGATTTATATTATAACAAACTTAGTTTCATTTCGGAAACAAGAAATATTATTCCACTCTGGGCAGAAAGAGGTGCTTCACTTATAGGTGGCTATTTAGGATTTTATTTCCATGAGGTGTACAATGACTTCGATTTAGCTTCAGAGAATATCAAAGACCTTGACATAAATTATTTGAATTTAAAGCTATCAGTTAAAAAAGTTCAGTCAGGTAAAAAATATTTCATTCAAGATACAGGCAAAGAATATGAACTAACTCTTAAGAATAGTTCCTCAGGAACTCAAAATGCAATACCGCTAACATTAATAGCAGAACACTTTTCGAAACACTTTGATTTTGAAGAAGCTTTCAATAGGTCTTTATTAAACTTTCTTTCTAAAACAGATAATTTAACTGATTTTAAACCGGTTAAAAATCTTGGAGATATCAAAAAGAAACTATTTATCCATATTGAAGAACCCGAACTAAGTTTATTCCCTGATGCTCAATGCGAATTAATAAGCGACTTGGTTTCTAAATGTTTTGTTACAAATTCTAATTCAATCGATTTGATTTTTTCAACTCACAGCCCCTATATAATAAATCACCTAAACTTACTAATCAAAGCATACGACTGTAATCAATTAGTGGATGGTGCAAAAATAGAATTTGAAAAGTTGGCTGTTTATCTGGTAGAAGAAGGGACAATTCAAGATTTAGTAGTTAAAAACCAAAGAATCATAAACACCAACGCTTTATCAGATACGATAAATGACATTTACGACAATTACAGTCAATTAGACAAAAATGGAAAACTTATTAAAAAATGATTTTACTGCCCATTATGGACTATCTGCTTGTATTGCACAAGATTTGGTAATCCAAACAAACGAGCCATATTTCGAGCTTGAAGATACACCTAAAAAGGATATTGTGCTTTATATCAAAATTGGAGCAGGAACGGCAAGATTTTCTAATCCAAAAACTGCGACAGTTACAGTTGCTAAGTATGAAAAATTTGTAACAAGTTTACCTAATTCTTTTCAAAGAGACAGAAAAAGATGTGATATTATTGTATGTGATGATGGGGAAAATTTGATTTTGGGCGAAATAAAAGACAGTCCTAATATCAAATATCATAGAAAAAAGGCGAAAAAACAACTTTATGAATCATTAACTACTCTTCTGGCTGTTCCCCAATTTTTAAAACTAACGAATAAAAAGACCGTAAAAAGATGTTGTTATTTCAACAAACAATCCGATGCCCCTTCTATTATCACAGCAACAACTGCCTTTAATAGACTTTCAGAAATTTTTTCGGAAGGATTCCAAATGAACCATCCAGCAATTGAAGAACAAAATTTTGAGTTTTGGGAATATTTAGGTAATCAAACGTTAACGCTAACATGAAAGAAGTACAATACCTAACACGAATTTTACCTCAAACAGACTAATGTATAAAATAAACATTTAGCCATATAATATTGTGCTTTTGCCATTTAAATTATATCATGCTAAAAGAAATAACAATGCTAAGAATCAACATGAAAGATAGATAAGAAGAATGCTTTTTAATTCGGTTGACTTTGCGATTTTTTTACCGATAGTTTTTATACTCTATTGGTTTGTAACAAACAAAAATTTAAAACTACAAAATTTTTTGATAGTTGCCGCAAGCTATTTCTTTTACGCTTGTTGGGATTGGAGATTTCTATCATTAATTACATTCAGCATTGTCGTTGATTATTTCATGGGAATCCTTTTAGGTAAGGAGAAAAATCAGCGGAAACGAAAAATTTTATTATGGGTCAGTATTATTGTGAACCTTGGATTTTTAGGATTTTTCAAATACTATAACTTCTTTGTAGATAACTTCATAGCTGCTTTTTCATTTTTCGGACAAGAAATTAAACCCAACACATTGAATATCATTTTACCCGTTGGTATCAGCTTTTACACTTTCCAAACTTTGAGTTATACCATTGATGTTTACAGACGAAAATTTGAGCCGACTAAAGATTTTATCGCATTTGCCGCATTTGTTAGTTTTTTCCCTAATTTGGTTGCAGGACCCATTGAGAGAGCGACAAACTTACTTCCGCAATTTTATAAAAAACGAGATTTTGATTATTCCAAAGCGGTTGACGGAATGCGACAAATTCTTTGGGGATTGTTCAAGAAAATAGTAATTGCCGACAATTGTGCTGAGTTTGCGAACCAAATTTTCAATAATTCGGCAAATATGAACGGAAGTACGCTTGTTTTAGGAGCCTTATTTTTTACCTTTCAAATTTATGGAGACTTTTCCGGTTATTCCGATATTGCAATCGGAACAGCAAGGCTTTTTGGATTCAATCTGATGCGAAATTTTAACTTCCCCTATTTTTCAAGAGATATTGCGGAATTTTGGAGACGTTGGCATATTTCACTGTCAAGCTGGTTTAGAGATTATCTTTATATTCCTTTAGGCGGAAGTCGTGTAGGAACGTGGAAGAAAGTTAGAAACATTTTTATCATCTTTATTGTCAGCGGGTTTTGGCACGGTGCTAATTGGACGTTTATTGCTTGGGGAGCGTTAAATGCCGTCTTTTTTTTACCGCTTCTATTAAACAATAAAAATCGAAAACACTTAGATACCGTGGCACAAGGAAAAGTATTTCCAAGTTTAAAGGAATTTTCATTAATGTTGCTAACCTTCGGATTAACAGTGTTTGCTTGGATATTTTTTAGAGCAGAAAATATCGGACATGCATTAAGCTACATCGCTGATATGTTTTCTTCGTCTCTTTTTTCAATGCCAAGTTTCGATAAAATGAAAAGAGCCTTAGCAACAATGTTTTTTGTTGTAATCTTTATCTTAATCGAATGGAAAGGAAGAGAAGGACAATATGCTTTAGAAAACATGAAAAATATCAGGTCAAAGCCTATTCGGTTGTTAAGTTATTTAATAATTTTATTAGTTATTTGTTTTTTTGGTAATTTCGATGAAAATCTTGAGTTTATTTATTTTCAATTTTAGAAGTAACGCATGAAACGTTTTTTGTACGACATATTTATTATTCTTGCTATAATTTTAGTTTTTAATACGATTCTTTTTTTGTTTGCTGAAAATTATTATTATAGTAGCTATGAAAAATATCCGGACAAAAAATTCAATTCATTTATTTTATCGGATTCTCATGGAGAGAGAATGGGTAAATATCCGGCAAAATACGGTGTGTTTAACTTTTCGGCAGGTAGCGACTCATATTGTGATATGAAAAGAAAATTAGTGTTTTTATTGGAAAATGGTTATAATGTTGATAAAATATACATTACGGTTGATGACCACACCCTAAGTCCTTATAAAGAGAAAACCAATAATTTGGATAGAAGTGTAATCTATACCTCTGCAAACGCATATACAAATTATTACAAATACCTAAAGGAAAAATACATTAAGTATTATTTGCCCATTTTTCAACCGAAAGTTTTTTCTTTGTTTAAGTCTTATTCAAAAGCAAAACTAAAAAATATATGTCATACCCATAAGCGTCTTTCAACAAAAAAGACTTGGAGTGAATTATCTGAACAAGAAAGAATTAATAGAGTAAAACATAGAATGAAAAAACAATTTTCCACAAATGTTAAAAGTACAAGTTTGCAAAATACGCTTTTAGAAATTATTTCTTTATGTCAAAAAAATGAAATTGAATTAATTGGCATAAAATTTCCCCTTTCAAACTCTTATATAGAACTTCTTGACAGTATGAGTTATGGTGCCGACCAACTGTTTATTTCAAAAGATTTAAAGGTAATTGATTTAAAAGAAGTATTTGTTGATAATCCTGAATATTTTGCCAATCAAGACCATATAAACTCTAAAGGAAGCAAAATATTTACGGAAATCTTATTTGAAAAATAAAATAACAATTTTTAAATCAATATTTTAAACAAGCAATTTTCGCAGACATCATCGCAAAAGCATTTGCCGAAAATAAAAATAATTAATCAAAATCAAAATGAGCAAAAATATTTTAAATTTTTTACCGAACAATAATAAAAAATAATATACCTTTGCAAAGTGGAAATTTAGATATACGAATTTGTATCTTTGTTTCGTAAATGAACCGTTGGCGGTACCTTCAATAGATACAAAAAATCAGAAAGAATAATTAGCATGAGCGTACAATTAACAGTAATAGGTAATCATTCGATTGCATTTAGAAATTTGGAAATTGAAGATAAATCAAAACTTATTGATTTGTTGAACTCTCTAAGATTAGAAGATTCCGTCTTTCTTAAAGAGTTGTTCAATAAGCGGTATCCCGAGAAAAGTGAATACAACTCAAAGATCAATTCCTGGCGATTTATTGAAGAAGATAGCGAAATGATATCGCCTTGTCCTAATTTTAAAGAATACGAACTCGAAGATCCTTTTGGTTTGGAACTCGACATCAATAAATATTACTATGTTTTTGATAGATGGAGATGTGATTGGATTCCTTGGTTTATGCCAAGCGACAAGACGGAGCGAAATGAGTGGCGTAAAATATTCTCTAAAGTTTCCGGCATTCTTGGTGGTCATTATGTAATGTATTTCCCGGATAATCTATTGGGTGGAGATTTTGCGCGATACTCTCCGGATAATTGGTGTTTCCCTGATGAGATGGAAAACCATTTCCAAACCCAAATCAAAGATCTAAATCAAGTTATAGAATTTATTTCTGAAAACTGGGCTAAACCGATGACCCTCGCAGAAGGAGATATAGAGTGGCAAGAAGGAGATAAAACACCATTCGTAATTGATCAATTTGAAGATTTGAATGAAACATAAATGATGTGATTGAGGTAATCGGAAATTAAATTTAAAAGTTAGAATTTAGAATTATTTATTAATTATCAGGGACTATCTACTATTTTGTGTAAATGAAAAACAGTCTCTTTTTTTATATTATTTTAGATTAGAATGTTGTTTTAATTCTTTTTTTATGTAATTTTGCGGAAAATTAGAAGTAAATGAGAATAAACTTTTGGCAATTAAGAAATCAATTTTACGACTTGATATGTTTCAATATAAATCAAGTTTACGCGTGGCAACCAAGTTTTGATAAAAACAATCTCACTCGTTGGGTAAAACAAAATTTGCTCGTAAAATTGCGTAATTCGTGGTATAGTTTTCCAGATTATGTAAAGACCTCTAATATTCAACATTTTGTATCGAACAAAATTTACAGTCCTTCGTATGTCAGTCTGCATTCTGCGTTGGCATTTTATGGTATTATTCCCGAAGCAATCGTGCAGACAACCGCTGTGAGTTCGCTAAAAAAAGCAAATTTTGAAAATAGTTTCGGCTCATTTTCGTATCAGCAAATTTTACCCGAATTGATGTTCGGAAATGAACAAAAAACGTTTCTAAATAAACATAGTCTGTTTTTTGCTACCCCTGAAAAAGCGATTTTAGATTTGTTGTATCTTTATCCACAGTACAATAGCGAACAAGAAATCATAGAATTGCGTTTCGATGAAGAATTTATGCAAGAAGATTTGAACGTAGAGCGTTTGAATGAATTTACAGAAAAATTTCAATCAAAAGCATTGAGAAATAGAGTTGATTTACTTTTAAAAATTCACGATTTATGCTAAATTTGGAACAAATACAAAATTATTTCTCGCCACAAATCAGAGAAAATCCTGCCCACAAAAAATACATTGTAAAGGAATACATTCAACTGATGATTTTGAATTTTTTGGCAACTTCAAAATTTGTAAAAAAAATTGCTTTTATAGGCGGAACAAACTTACGTTTAGTAAAAGGAATTGACCGATTTTCAGAAGATTTGGATTTTGATTGCAAGAATTTTGATGCCGAAGATTTCGCAGAAATGTCGCAAGCGATTTTGACTTTTATACAACGGTCGGGTATACGAGCCGAAACGAGAGAAAAACAAAGTGAGAAATTAACGGCATTTCGCTCGAGAATTTATTTTCCTGAATTGTTGTTTGAATTGGGATTGTCGGCATATAAAGAAGAACGATTTTTAATTAAGATTGAAAGTCAAAATCAGGAATTTGAATATACACCTCAAATGGCTACTATTAGCAGTTGTGGTTTCTTTATCTCGTTTCCTGTTCCGCCCGATGATGTACTTTGTGCAATGAAATTGTCAGCATTGCTCTCACGTGCAAAAGGACGCGATTTTTATGATGCTTTGTTTTTGCTTTCTCAAACAAAGCCGAATTACGATTTTCTTGCTAAAAAACAAGATATTCACAATCTAACGGAGCTGAAAGTAAAACTAATAGAAACTATAGAAAAAATAGATTTACAACATAAATCCAAAGATTTTGAACATTTACTATTTAATAAGGAAAATAAAGATAAAATTTTGATGTTCTGTGATTATATAAGGAAAATGAATTGAAAAACGGCAAATTACCTGCACTTAACACACGGTATAAAAAATTGCCGGAACACTCGGTTATTCAATAGTTGTATCGCTTCAACTCTTGTCTAACTTGACAGGAAATCACCCGCAATCCCTTACTGCACACACATCCGTTAAAAAAGTCTATAAAAAACGTACACTTGTTTGTATTATTTTGATTTTTTTACCAAACGATAATAAAAAATAATATACCTTTGCAAAGTGAAATTATTAATAATAAAAATGATATACGAATGTTGTATATTTGGTTCGTAAATTATACGTTACAGGACATAATAGAAATCGGCTCATTACCGCACAAAAAGAGCTCATATCGTATCATTTTTTTAATATAGTTGTATATTTGTTTTGTAAATAAGACATTGGCATTAATTAAAATAGAGAAACCATGAAAAGTATGTATAAATTTTTAATATTACTTTTTTTGTTGTGTAATGTTGAACATAATTATGGACAAGATTCAGAAGACCATTTACAACCTGTTGGTAGTATTTATGATATTTATAATTATGAATTTGAGTACTACTCAAAAGTACGAAAAGTGTTATTTAAAGAATTGACCGATTCCCCATCAATGCGATTCCAAGTTATGGCTTCATTCACTCCTGAACATGTTCTAGATATTGATTTTGATAAGGATAATAGTAAATACTATATGATCTATCACATTTGCGAGGAAGAAATATGGTATAATGAGAAATGGGAAAAGATTAAAGTGAAAAAATTCAAAACAGAGATTGACAAGGAATCTTTTGAATTAATAAAATCTCTTTTTAGCATAGCGATTGCCCAAACTAAATTTCCAGAAAACGAAATTATAGGATTTGATGGCGCTGACTATTACTTTTCTATAAATAAATTCGGACTAAAATCAGGAACAGTTTGGTCTCCACCGAGTGGAACTAAAATGAGAAAATTAGTCGATATAGGATATGAATTAATCAAACTAGCACAATCAGAAAAAGAATTAGTTAAAATTGACAATGATTTACGAACAAAAATAGAAACCCTAATCGAAGAATTTAAATAATAAACTGTCATCCTTTTTGAAATATGACACTTCAATCTAATTCCGCCTTCCAATTCCAGTCGTTGATCAAAGAGGCAAAAAAAGAAAAAAACAACAACAATATTTATAAATTCTCATCTTACTTTATGAACTTATTTTTATTTTCTAAAAAAGACAAAATCAAACAATCTGATATTCAGTAAAATATTTTTATTAAAATATTTTTATTTTTTTATCGGACAGTAATGAAATTATTTATATCTTTGCAAAACTAAATTTATAATTTAGTTTTTATTAAGAGAAAGTTGGGTTACAAACGAGTTGGTGATGATACTAAAAAGACGAATATCCCCAAGAATTTGAAAGAAATGGCTAAAAATTATTAAATTTGAACTGCAAAAATTAATAAAATAAAGCGATGAAATATCAAGTTAACCAACTAAGAGATTATTCCTCCTTATTTTCGAGGGGGCAAGTTCTTTCTTGGTTAAAAAAGGACTTTACTTCTATTAATTTCAAAATTAATAGATATGATAAGAAATTGTTAAACGATCATAATGCCACATATCTTGACTATCTTAAATACGTATATTCAGTTTTGGCAAACAATTATCAAAATGAGTACATTTTTAAAAATGAGTTCTTAAACAATTGGTTGATAAAAGAGCTTGGCGAAACAAATTCTAAGGTCTTTAGCG
>JAAYQB010000109.1 GCA_012519525.1 Bacteroidales bacterium
CCACTTTTGATTTAAAAGAGGAGCTAAACTTTTTTCTTGACCTTTTTTCCATAAGACAACTTTTTAATTATTTATACGTTAATTTTTTTTATTTTGTTGTCCTAAAAAAGGGAACCATTATAATAATATTAAAAAAAAATTGTTGCAAAAGTACACCTTTTTATAACAGTATAATTATTTATTTAATAAAATTTTAAATTGAACAATATCAATGATTAAGGTTTTATTTTCAACAAGAATAAATAAAAAGTAAAAAAAATAAACAATCCAATAAAAAATTTATATACATTTGCATTTGCTAAAATTGAAAGATTTATTGTTAGAACAAAAATAAATTTCCACTAAGTATGTCGAGGAGAATTATTATTATTCCAACTTATAACGAAAAAGAAAATATAGAAAACATTATTCGTTATGTTTTTTCTTTACCTGATGATTTTCATATACTTGTCATTGATGATGGTTCGCCTGACGGTACTGCCAACATTGTAAAAAAATTAATAGAAGAATTTCCAAATCAACTTTTTTTAGAACAAAGAGTTGGAAAATTAGGCTTAGGAACGGCTTATATTCACGGATTCCGTTGGTGTATAAAAAACAATTATGAGTATATTTTTGAAATGGATGCCGATTTTTCACATAATCCTAATGATTTAATACGACTTTATAATGCATGCGAAGAAGGTTACGATTTAGCAATAGGCTCTCGCTATGTTAATGGAGTCAATGTAGTAAATTGGCCCATGTCAAGAATTTTAACCTCTTATTATGGCTCAATGTATGTACGTTCTGTTTTGCGAACCCCTATACGCGATAATACGGCAGGCTTTGTTTGTTATCGAAAAAAAGTATTGGAAAGCATTAATTTTGATAAAATTAGACACATAGGCTATGGATTCCAAATCGAAATGAAGTATGTTACATGGAAATTAGGCTTTAAAATAAAAGAAGTACCTATTGTCTTTACTGATCGTCAAGCTGGTACATCAAAAATGAGCAAAGGAATCTTTAAAGAAGCCATTCTTGGTGTAATAAAACTAAGACTATCCGCTATATTTGGTGGAATTAAAAAATACAAAGCTGTTTAACACAAAAAACTAAATTTACCATCTATTATTTCTCGATATGTCCTTAATAATTTCAGACACATTGTCATATTTATTTTTCTATTCTGACAAAAAGGCTATGTTTTTTTCTTTTTTGCTAAAAAAACGGCAAATTTTGCTTTGGTCTGAAAATTGAATAGTAAATAAGCAAAAAGAAATTAATAAAAGTATAAATAAAAATATAATAGGAGGATAAAAATTATGTTAAAAAGAAGAGGTAGTTACTTGCCTATTTACAGCAATTATTGGGACGATTTTTTTGGAAGAAATCTTGTAGATCATTTTTTCAGCGACGAAGCCAAAGCCAATTGTCCGACAGCTAATATTATTGAAAATGAAAAAGATTTTCAGATAGAATTGGCTATTCCAGGTTATAAAAAAGACAACTTCTCGGTCGAAATCAATAAAAACATATTGACTATCAAAGGAGAAGTAAGTCAAGAGGAAGAAGAAAGCAAAAAACAATACACTCGCAGAGAGCATTGCTTTTCATCTTTTGAAAGACATTTCACATTACCCGAAACCATTAATGCAGAAAAAATTGATGCTGCATACGATAGCGGAATGTTACTAATTACTTTGCCGAAAAAAGAGCAAAAAGAATTGGAAACATCAAAAGTGATAAAAATCAAATAAAAGCAGAATAAAATTTTTCATGATGAGCCTGTGTTTTTTAACGCAGGCTTTTTTGTTTTCCACTAAACCAATGATTGTTCGTTTGGATTAAACAAGTTATAAATTAAAACAATCACTTCATTACCATCCAATAAAAATCATTTTGAACCGATTTTCATTTTTTATTGTTCAGTAATAAAAAAATATTTATCTTTGCAAAAAAATAATATTAAAAAAATATAGAGTCATGAAATCAAAATTATTTGTAGTAAGTTTTTTATGTATGTTTTTGTCTTTGAGTATAAATGCTCAAAATACGGAAGCTATTGTTGCTGATGAACTCCAAACTTTTGGAGAATTAATGGACATGGATTTGAACGGTGGAAAACCATTTATGGATGTTTTAAAAGAAAAACACATATTTCCCCATATTTCCGACAGAAATTTAGAACCTCATCATTTATCCGGGCTATTATTAGCAGCCAATGGCACTCCACATCGCGGCGATATGCATAATCGTACTGCATTTGCTCCTATGGATGTCCAATGCATTACTTTATATGTACTAGCCCGCACAGGAATTTACTTATACGATGCCGAAACGCATAAGTTAAAAATAATAGACAAAATAGATGCGAGAATGAAAGTATCGGAAGATCACTCTATTAACAAAGCACCCGTTATATTACTATACGTAATAAACCCTGATGCTATGAGTGTTGTTAAAAATGAAAACTTAACGAATTATGCCTATTTACAAGCAGGCAGTATTTCTCAAAACGTATTTCTATTCTGCTCGTCCGAAGACATGGCTACTAACGTCATCTTAGACATCAAAAAAGAAGAAGTAGCTAAACGATTAAATACCAAAGCCACTAATTTATTATATATTCAAGCAGTAGGTTACAGAGAATAAAAACAATGTAAAAAGTAAGAGAGCAAAGCATTATTTGTCTTTGCTCTTTTTTTTCTGTCTTTTCACGAATATTTAGACCAATGAACTCGAAAATTTAATAATTGAAAAATGATCATAAATAGTAAATGGGCAAGTTCATTAAGTGGAATATATTATTATTTCTTTCAAATAGTTTTTCACAAGATACTTTGAGATATAAATATATTCCAACATATAGTACAGATTCTTCTTTTTCACATAATGTTTTACAATATTTTGTGAAAGATTCAATTTTTATTATTGATAAATTATTCGGTGGAAGTTTGAAATATTATTTTAAGGTAAAAGATGGGCAGTGGTTTATGAAACATGATTCAACAGATTGAAAGGTTTTTTTCAATGGAAAAGAAGAAAAATGCGAGAATTGGTTCAAAGGATATATGAATCATATTGTTACGTGAAAAAAACAAATGTAGTAGATAATAAAGATACTGTTTATAAATTTAATTTTGTTATTTTACCACTCCAAATAAAAAGAGGAAATAAAATTATAATATATGAATATGTAGAAGCGGATGGTTTAGATTATTATTTTACCTATTCATCAGGCATAATAGCTTTCGATACTCCAAGCGATATTTGGGATGGATTGTTTATTAGAGAAGACAAAAAATATTTGAAAGACAATTTAATGGATTATGTAATAAAACAATTTAAACAGAAGTAATAGGGTAGTGCACCACCTTATACTTTTTAATTTTCTCAAATTTATTATAAAAAAGAGCAAGAAAACAAATAAAAGTATATTTTTGCAACGTTAAAAAATAAAGTTCTTTTTAAAATAAAAATATTAACAAATAAAAAAACTATCCTACTATAGGGGGACACTTAATTTTTTCATAAGCTTTGAGTTATTTATACTATTTTAATAGTATTTTTTGTATTTTTGCATTTAATTAAATACGTTTTTTAGGTATTATTATCTAAAATATTAACTTATAATAGAAGTTTATGAAAGTAGTTATTTTAGCAGGAGGATATGGTACGCGTTTAAGCGAACACACACACCTCATTCCTAAGCCCATGGTCGAAATTGGAGGAAAACCTATCCTATGGCACATTATGAAAATCTATAGTCATTACGGATTTAACGAATTTATTATTTGCTGCGGATACAAGCAATACGTTATTAAAGAATATTTTTCCAATTATTTTCGACACAATTGCGATATTACAGTCGATCTTTCTAACAATAGTATTGAAGTCCTTGACAATCACTCTGAAAATTGGAAAGTTACCATAATCGATACCGGACTTGATACTATGACAGGAGGAAGAATAAAACGCATTCAAAAATACATCGGCGATCATCCTTTTCTTCTTACTTATGGAGACGGCGTTGCAGATGTCAATATCCGTAAAACGATAGAAGAGCATAATAAATCAAAGAAACACTTGTCGATGATGGCTTATCAACCCGGAGGACACCTTGGCGTATTAGACATACAAGGCGATGAAGTAGTATCATTTATCGAAAAACCACAACAATCGGGTACATGGATTAATGCCGGATTTTTCGTGTGCGAACCTCAAGTGTTTGATTATTTAGAGGGTGATCACGAAATGTTTGAGCGTCAACCTATGAGTCGTATGATGGAAAAATCTCAAATCCATGCTTTTAAACATACGGGATTTTGGAAACCCATGGATACATTAAGAGATTTAAATGAATTAAATAAACTTTGGGAAAAAGGAAATGCTCCATGGAAAGTATGGTAATTCAATAATAAAAATTTCACCAATGGATATAGCAACTTTTTATAAAAATAAAAAAGTCTTTATTACAGGACATACCGGATTCAAAGGATCTTGGTTGACTGCTATTTTGCATAGTTTTGGTGCTGAAGTTAAAGGATATGCTTTAGAACCGGAAACAAATCCGTCACTTTATCAAGCTATCCATGGCGATAGCTTATGTTATTCGATTATCGGTGATGTTCGTGATGCTTCTTTTTTGCATAAGCATATCAGTGAATTTGCTCCCGATATCGTTTTTCATCTTGCAGCCCAGCCCATTGTCAGAACTTCTTACGACATTCCCGTTGATACTTTTGAAATCAACGCTATGGGAACGGTCAATGTACTTGAAGCTATCAGACAAATGAGGAAAAAATGTATCGCTGTTTTAATAACTACCGACAAAGTGTATGAAAACAACGAAAGTGGACAAGCCTATAAAGAAAACAATCGCTTAGGAGGCTATGACCCCTACAGTTCAAGTAAAGCATGTGCCGAGTTAATCATAGATTCTTATCGAAAATCTTTTTTTAATCCACAAAAATATTCAACACATCAAGTAGCAATTGCTTCAGCACGAGCAGGAAATGTAATAGGCGGAGGCGATTGGGCTAAAGATCGTTTACTCCCTGATATAGTAAGAGCATTAGTGAAAAATGAAACAATCAATATTCGCAATCCCAAGGCTGTAAGACCTTGGCAACATGTATTGGAACCTCTATGGGGCTACCTTACCCTCGCAATGAAAATGGAAGAAGACCCTATTGTATATGCCGATGCTTTTAATTTCGGACCCTACCCTTACGATGTATTAACCGTCAAAGAAATAACAGACTTAGCCGTTCGTATTTGGGGAAAAGGAAATGTAGCTTTTCCCAAACTACAAGGACAAGTGCACGAAGCGGGTTTATTATCGCTCAGTATTGAAAAAGCAAAAAAAGTACTTCGTTGGAAACCTAAATTAAATGCAGAAAAAGCATTGACATACACCTTAGAATGGTATAAAAACTATTATGACAAAAATGCAAACATGTTGGAATTTACCATTAACCAATTAAGTGATTATCAAAAAATATAATTATTATTATGACAAAACGCGAACAAATACTTGCATTAGTAAGAGAATATTACGAAGAAACTTTTGAAACAAAAAAACCTTTTGAACCGGGCGATCAAATTGTCTATGGTGGGAGAAAATTCGATGCGGAAGAAATGTATAATTTAGTAGATGCTTCTCTCGATTTTTGGTTAACATCCGGTCGTTATACACAACAATTTGAAAAAGAGTTTGCTAAATATATAAATGCAAAGCATTGTTTACTTACCAATTCAGGCTCTTCTGCAAATCTACTGGCTTTTAGTGCATTGACTTCCCCGCTATTAAAAGAAAGGGCAATTAAAAGAGGAGACGAAATCATAACGGTAGCCGCAGGCTTTCCAACAACTGTTTCCCCAATCATACAATTTGGTGCCATTCCCGTTTTTGTTGATGTAACAATTCCTCAATACAACATTGATTGTTCACAATTAGAAAAGGCATTATCATCTAAAACAAAAGCAGTTATGATAGCCCATACCCTTGGGAATCCTTTTGATTTAGAAAAAACAAAAGCGTTTTGCGACAAACACAATCTATGGTTGATTGAAGACAATTGCGATGCTTTAGGGTCAAAATACCGTATTAATGGAGAATGGAAATACACAGGTACCATTGGAGATATCGGAACTTCGAGTTTTTATCCACCTCACCATATTACAATGGGAGAAGGTGGAGCCGTTTATACCAACAATTCTCTTTTAAATCGCATTTTAGTCTCATTTCGTGGGTGGGGACGCGATTGCTTCTGTGACTCCGGTAAAGACGATACCTGCAAACAACGCTTTTCACAACAACATGGACAACTACCCTTTGGTTATGACCATAAATATGTATACTCTCACTTTGGGTATAATCTGAAAGTTACGGATATGCAAGCAGCAATAGGCTGTGCCCAATTAAAAAAATTAGACGATTTCACAACCGATAGAAGAAAAAATTGGGACTATTTAAAAGAAAAATTAAACGGATTATCCGATGTTTTCATTTTACCGGAACCATGCCCTAATTCCGAACCTTCTTGGTTTGGTTTTCTAATCACTATTCGACCGAAAGCTAAATTTAATAGACTCGAAATTTTACAATATTTAGAGAGTAAAAAAATTCAAACTCGTTTACTCTTTGCAGGAAACTTGATAAAACATCCCTGTTTTGACCCAATGCGAGCAACAAATGAAGGATTTAGAGTAGTTGGAAATCTGACAAATAGCGATATAATTACGGAAAACACTTTCTGGATAGGAGTTTTTCCGGGTATGCAACCAAAAATGTTAGAATACATGGCAGATGAAATCATTACTTTTGTGAAAAATCATTAATAAAATGGAAGTTCAGACAACCATATTACCGAATTTGTTTATTTTAAAAAACATTATCTCTCAGGATAACAGAGGAATGTTTCGAAAAGTATTTGCATCTGATTTATTCCAAAAAAATGATTTAAATACTGATTTTAAAGAATTTTATTATTCCGTTTCGTATAAAAATACGATAAGAGGAATGCATTTTCAAATTCCTCCACACGAGCATCATAAACTTGTCTTTGTAAATCAAGGAAGTATTGTTGACGTAGTTTTAGATATACGGAAAAACTCACCAACTTATGGAAAACACTTTAGTTGTGTCTTAAATGCTGACAATGGTATTGCATTATATATTCCTAAAGGAATGGCACATGGATTTTTAGCACAAGAAGATAATACGATTGTGAATTATATGCAAACATCTTTATATTCTAAAGAATGTGATAAGGGAATTCACTATAACTCTTTTGGGTTTAATTGGAAAACTACAGAGCCTATTGTATCGGAAAGAGATTTGGCATTTGAAACGTTTCAAAATTTTAAAACACCATTTTTATGAATTTATTGCTAACGGGAGGCACCGGATTTATTGGAACTCACCTTGTAAAAGCGTTGGCTGTTGAGCACAATGTACATATTTTGTTACGGTCCAATTTGAATGTTGTTCTTCCTGAAAATGTACACTCTTTTCTATTTTCGAATAATATCAATGAGTTAAACGAATATATTATTAAAAATGAAATTGAAGGGGTTGTACATTTAGCCACTTTATTTGTCGCACAACATCAACCCGAAGATATCAAAGATTTGATACTTTCCAATATTTATCTTGGTACTGCTATTTTAGAAGCTTTGAAAGGGAGTAAGGTCAAATGGTTTTTAAATACAGGCACTATTTGGCAAAATTATCGTCCAAATTGCCGAAGATATCACCCAACCAATTTATATGCAGCTACAAAACAAGCTTTTATTGATATGGCTGCTTACTATGTTGAAACCTCTCGATTGAAATTTGTAACACTTAAACTTTCAGATACTTTTGGAGATGGTGATACGCGTCGTAAGTTGTTTACCATCTTAAAAGAAGCAAGTACAACAGGTGAAACAATTCAAATGTCGCCCGGAGAGCAATATATAGATATTTTGCATATACAGGATGTTGTTTCCGGATTTATGCACTTAATTCAGTTATTAAACGATAATATAAAATTAGGTAACGAATATGTCCTTGCAGCAAGACAGCGTTATACATTAAAAGAAATTGCTGCTTTGTTTGAAAAAGTAAGCGGTAAAAAAATAACTATTAATTGGGGTGGACGTCCTTATCGTCAGAGAGAAATCATGCAGCCATGGAAAAAAGGGAAAATTCTTCCGTATTGGCAAGCCTCTTTATCGCTCGAAGAAGGAATCGCTCTATACTTAAAAACAAAATAAATGATAGAAAAAGAAAAACATACTCTTCCTTTAATCAGCGTTTGCATTCCTACTTACAACGCCAAAGATTCTATCATTAATACTTTAAATAGCGTTGTCAATCAAACATATAAACACCTCGAAATTATTATTTGCGACAACCAATCAACAGACAATACAGTTGAACTTATCCAAACAATCGAAGACAAAAGAATACAACTCAGCGTTAACAGTGAAAATTTTGGAATGGTAGGCAATTTTAACATTGTCTTATCAAAAGCAAATGGAGTGTTTGTAAAATTACTATGTGCCGATGATGTAATAGAAGCTGATTGTATTGAAAAACAAGTCAATGCTTTTCTTGATAATCCAAATAGTAATATTGTAATGGTAACTGCCGAAAAATATGTTATTAACGATAAAGGAAAATGTATGTTTATCAAGCGATTTCCGGGAAAAGCAGGCATTTATCAAGGAGAAAACGCTATTAGAAAAAGTTTTCGTCATGGCACCAATATTTTTGGCGAACCCGGCGTAGTACTTTTCTTAAACGATGCTATTCGCAAAGCAGGACCTATTGATATTTCTCCGGCATTGACTTATGTGGTTGATTTACAATTATATACACAAGTTTTAAAACTTGGAAATCTGTTTGTTATCAAAGAACCTTTGTTTTCGTTTAGAGTATCTGCTACTTCTTTTACGGCTTCATCAAAATGGAATCCTCCGAAAATATTTAACCGATTAAGAAAAAAATATACAAAAGAAAAATTCATTCGTTTTACTTTTATCGATAAAATCCTTGCTTTTATCATGGCATGGATATTGAGCATTGCTCGCAATTTAATTTTTAAATTCACCAATAAAAAATAAAACCCATGTTACTATCAGTTATTATCCCATGTTATAACGAAGAGTTGGTCATAGAAGAAACCTATAAACGTCTGACTTCAGTTTTAGGAAGCATGCAACACTCTTATGAGTTGATTTTTATCAACGACGGTAGTCGAGATAAAACCTATGATATTTTATTTCAATTATCAGAAAAAGATGCGAAAGTGAAAATACTCCATTTTTCACGTAATTTTGGGCATCAATGTGCAGTTACGGCAGGTATTAATCATTGCAATGGAGATGCTGCCGTTATTATTGATTCCGACTTACAAGACCCCCCTGAAGTCATTATTGATATGCTAAAAATAATGGAAGAAGAAAAAGCCAATGTCGTTTATGGTGTTCGAAAAAAACGCAAAGGCGAAACTTGGTTCAAATTGGTTACAGCCAAATATTTCTATCGAATATTAAACAGTCTGTCTGATGTTAAATTCCCTGTCGACACAGGCGATTTTCGTTTAATCGACCGAAATATTATCGACACTTTTAACCGCATGGAAGAAAAAAACAAATACATCCGAGGCTTAATCAGTTGGATGGGATACAAACAAGTGCCTTGTTATTATGAAAGAGAAGAACGTTTTGCAGGAGAAACAAAGTATCCTCTCAAAAAAATGTTGAAATTCGCTATGATTGGCGTTTTCTATTTTTCCAAAAAACCCCTAAAACTGGCTACTTACATAGGATTTATTTCTGTTGCTATCGGTATCCTTTACGCCTTGATTGCCTTAATAACCAAACTAATCAATCCTTCCGCTTTGGTAACAGGATGGACAACTATCATTGTTTTGATTGTCTTTTTCGGAGGCGTACAACTGATAACAATTGGAGTATTAGGACAATACATAGGTAACCTTTTCGATGAAGCTAAAAAACGACCTGAATACATTGTTGGTAAAAAAATAAACTTCTAACACACAAGTAAAAAATATGAAAATGAAAATCAATTTCGATTATTTTAAAGACAAGAAAAATATTGCTTGGATAGCTTTTTTTGCTCTCCTACTTATAGCCATGATTGTTATGAGTGTAGGAGCCGGAATGAACGGAGACGAAGAAATGCAGGCTACACATGCCGGTAATGTGTTGGATTATTATCAAAGTTTTGGAAAAGATACGGCAGCCGTTTCCACTACGTATATAAAAAACGATAAACCTGAATTTTGGAACCTCCCTTATTACGGGCAAGTGGTAGATAATCTGGCAAGTTTTATTGCACGTTTGTTTAATATAGAGGATATCATGATGACCCGCCATATTGTTTGCTCTATTTTTGGGTGGTTAGCCATCGTTTTTGTCGCTTTAATGAGCTTACGAATCAGTGGCAGTCAGCGAGCAGCTATATTTTCTGCTTTATTATTATTCCTATCGCCACGTTTTATAGGACACTCATTTAATAATATTAAAGACGTTTCTTTTGCTACGGCTATGATAATCGGAACGTATTATATCTATCTGTTTTTAAAAGAATTTCCCAATGTTAAACGTTCTACCGTTATTAAGCTAATATTGAGCTTTGCTTTTGCAATGGCGATTCGTGTTCCAGGTATATTATTGATTCCTTATTTTGCTTTATTTAGTTTAATATATCTTATTCGTCAATATTATGTCAATGAAAAGGCAAAGAAAACCACAGACTCGAAAAGAAAATCAAAAATAACAATTCATAGAGAGCAAACTGTTCGCTATCTATTTATTAAACTGCTAAAATACGGAATAGGTGTTGCTTTGGCAGCCTATGTTCTTATGGTATTAATGTGGCCCTATGCTATCGAAGCACCTATTGCTCACGTTAAAGAAGCATTTACGGGCATGTCGCAGTTTACCACCGGAATACGTCAGATTTTTGAAGGCAGTATGCAATGGTCCGATACTTTACCTTGGTATTATACTCCTAAATTTATTCTAATTAGCTCTCCTATTGCAGTGATTATAGGAATGTTGATTTATCCTTTTATAGGCGGATGGAAAAAGGAAAAACGTTTTTCAACTTTTATCGTTTACTTTACCTTTATTTTCCCTGTTTTTTGGATTATTTATTCTCAAGCTAATGTGTATGGCGGTTGGCGACATTCGCTTTTCACTTACTTACCGATGGTAGTAGCAGCAGGATTAGGATTTGACGCTTTGGTAGAAATAGTAAAAAACAGATACGCTAAAATTGTCTTAAACATTCTTCCTTTCATCTTACTACTTCCTCCTTTTTTCCATATCGTAAAAAATCATCCTTACGAATATGTCTATTTCAATGAAATGGTAGGAGGCGTTAAAGGAGCTTATGGAAATTACGAATTAGATTATTATTATCACTCAACACGAGAAGCTTCGGAGTGGGTTATCGAAAACGCTGAAAAATCGGGTTTGGAAACAAGCGATAAAATTATTGTAGCTACTTGGCATCCGGCTTCTGTAGGTTATTATTTCCGTCACGATACCAATCGTTTTTCAGTAGGTTTTGCTCGCTGGTACGAAAGAGGGAATACGGATTGGGATTATGCAATTTTTGTAATTACAGGCATTGCCCCCGAATTACAAAAGAGTCCGTATTTTCCACCTAAAAACACAGTACACACTATCACCGTTGATGGGAAACCCATTTGTTTGATATTAAAGCGTTCCGACAAATCGGATATGATTGGATTTCAATATAAAGAAAAACAACAATACGATAGTGCATTGGTTTATTTAGAAAAAGCTATAAGCATTGAACCTGCTAATGAAGCAAGTTTAATAAATATAGCAGAAATCTACTTTAATATTCAGCAGCCTGAGAGAGCAAAAATTTATATAGACAAACTACTTGCTATAGAACCTCATAGCGAAATTGCCAATCTATATTTAATGCAATATCATTTGATGCTAAATAACATTGACCAAGCGGTACAAATCTGTCATCTTTTGAAAACTATTAATTATAAAAATGCACAAGCCTATTTGGTATTAAGTGATATTTATATGAGCCGAGGTAATCTGATAGGTGCCGAACAAGAGTTATTAAACTTGATAGACATAGGCAGAATAGACGATCATATCGTACAAAAATTAATGAAAATTTTTCAATCGCAAGGATTAAATGAACGTGCGGCAACTAAAAAACTTTATAAAATTCTTGCCGACAGCTTTAAAAAACAAGGAATGGAAGATTTGTATTATGAATACCAACAAGCTTATGAAAGATTATAAGCAAACACAGAATATTTATTAATACTACTCATCGGATGATTTTAAGTCATCCGATGAGTGATTTTTAACATTTAAATAATGGCACACAACCCCTTCCCCTGACAAATGAATTACCACCTAATTATTTTCCAAACTCTATTAAAACCTGTAATTTTATATTTTTCATTATCTTCTTTTATAGTTATTATAACAGTGTAATAATAATCCATTAATGGAAGTTTCCATTTAATTTTAATTGTATATAGAGGATATTTATAATATAAAATCTCTATTAAAATGTCATCTCTACATAATGTAAAATCATTATACATTTTTTTTGACTTAGGTAAATTATAATCCTCTTTTAACATTCCCCAAAAAAAAGTATTAAAATTTGACGTATCAATTAATTTAAAAGTCCAATCTCGAAATGGTACTCGTCGCGGAATTGGTTTTGATTGCGATTTTTTATCAGGGGATCTGTTAATTAAAAACACATGATATTTTTTTAAAGACTCTATAAGTAAAGTCGAATCTATAAGAGATTTTATGTTATTTGAATCTTCTTGAAAAGTAATTGCTTTAACAAAACACAAAATAAATTCTTGTAAAGACTGTTTTTTCTTTTTCTTTTCCATTTCCATTTTATCAACAATTGTTGAATCCATAAATGATAATCCATCAAGATTTGGCGATACAAATAAATAACAAAAATTTCCAGTTGATAACACACCTATAAGATTATTCCCTAACATAACATCATAAACACTTGGATATTCAATAGAGCGTGCTAATGGATATTTAAAATAGCGTTTTAATTTTATTTTATAAGTATTTCCAACTTTAATTTTTTTGAAATGTTTATTTTTTTCATTTGTTGTAACAACTTGAGCAAAAACATCTCTCCATCCTATTTTTAAGTAAAACCCAATTGTATATCCTTCAGTAAGCTTAGATATTTTTAGTACTTTACAATCATAATAGGTAGAATCATTAATTAAAAAAGCAAAATCATTATTAATGATTTGTTGATTTACTAAATCTAAAGAATCGAATGGCGTAACAAGTATAGAATCTTTATTTATCCATAAATTATGGATACAAACAAACGTATCCTTACCAACAATTTGAACTTGACCTATAATCCATTGAAATTGAAATACTAAAAATAATATACTGAGTATTTTTTTCATACGCAAATCTGTTTAACAGTTAATTAATTAGGCAACTTCATAGGTTCTAATTTTTTGCAAAAATATACTTTTATTTGTTTCAATGGAAAACAAAAAATAAATGTATAAAAATAACTACTCATCGGATGACTCGAAGTCATACAATGAGTAGGTTACAAAACCAAAAACACAACTTTATATGCGTAAATATCGGTTAGTTGATAAAAACAGATTGACTAATTTTGAGTTTAGTCGGTCAATAATGATTCTAAAACCACTTTCTATTCCTCTTCATCTTCAGAAGATTCGCTTTGTGATTTTTGTTTTATTGTTTGAATGCCATTCTCTTCTGAATGCACATAAGCAATAACTTCATTTAGTTCTTTACTAAAACTATCAACATCTTGAATATGAAGAAATATTTTATGTTTTTCATAAAAAAACGTTCCTTTACTTTCGTCAAAACGTCGCTTGCTTTCCGTAATTGTTAAATAATGTTCCTTGTTTTTTGTTTCTTTTAAATCAAAAAAATAAGTTCTTTTTCCTGCTCTCAGTACTCTCGACATCACTTCAGATTGCGTTTTATAATCCTCTTTTTCCATAACTGCTTTTTTTCGTTCATTACTCAATTGTTTTGCAAAAGTAAAATATTTTTTCATATATTAGCGATAATATCTTACTTTTTTATTAAATTTATTCAAAATAAGTGAAAAATTCTCATTTAAATACGAATATAAAAATAATCTTTCAACAGATATGCGTATTATTCAATAATTTTTTATACATTTGCAAAACTAAAAGGTTCCGTGGCCGAGTGGCTTAGGCATCGGTCTGCAAAACCGAGTACAGCGGTTCGAATCCGCTCGGAACCTCTTAATAAACAAAGGAATAGCTCTAATTGCTTATTTCTTTGTTTTTACATAAGGACAATATAATAATAATAAAATTAGAAAAGAAAAAATCAAGTAACATACTTTTTCTTGAAAAAAAGCGTTGTAAACAATTATCTAAAAATATAAAATATAAAAATAATATGAAAAAATTTTCAATTCTTACAGTTATCATCATTGGCTTATTAGCTTTCACTTCTAATAATGTATCGGCACAAGCAAAGTTAAAAATAGCTCACCTTAACTCTGCCGATTTAATGCAAGTAATGCCGGGAAAAGACACCGCACAAAAAATCATAGAAACCTATGCCGCTTCGTTAGAAGAAGAACTGAAAACCATGTATACGGAATATCAAAATAAAGCTAAAATTTTTCAAGAATCGCAAGCCACTATGTCTCAATTAGTGCAACAAAGTAAATTAAAAGAATTGCAAGACCTTGAAAATAGAATTAAAATGTTTGACGAACAAGCACAAGAAGATTTGCAAGCAAAACAAGAAGAATTGCTAAAACCCCTTATTGACAAAGCTAAAGCAGGAATCGCTGAAGTTGCAAAAGAAAACGGCTATTCTTATGTTTTCGATACAAGTGTAGGTGCTTTATTGTATCAAGAAGATAGCGATGACATTTTACCTTTGGTAAAGAAAAAGTTAAATATTAAATAATTAAATAAATTAAAAATGAAAAAACAGAAGTTATTCCCCCTATTCTTCTTTTTCCTTGTTTTTTCTTTTATAGCATGTGAAGAAAAAGATGAATATGGAAGTATTGAGGTACATTTCAATCACTTGATTGAAAATGAAGAAATTATTTTCGATAGCATGGGCTATATCAACGAAGCAAACAACCTGTATTTAGTTACTGAAATCAAATGGTTTGTTTCGCGTGTATGCTTGTTTAAAGACGGTAAAAAAATCGAAATCAGCGAAAACGACGGTATACATTATATTGATACTAAATTAGAAAACACATTAAAATGGAAAATTAACCAAGAGATAGTCGTCGGAGATTACGATTCATTACAATTTATTTTCGGCTTTAACGAAAAAGACAATATTTCCAATCGTTTTGTCAATCATCCTGAAACATCAATGGCATGGCCTCGCCACTTAGGAGGAGGTTTTCATTATATGATGATTAATGGAAAATTTACGCGTAACGACGGAGCGGTATCGTCAATGAATGTGCACATGGGCATAGGACAAATCTACGAAGGAACGACCTATAGCGTTGATTCGATAAAGAGTTTTGTTCATAACCATTTTACAGTTACTCTACGTCAACCTTTTAATGTAGAGAAAAACAAAACACGGACGATAGTTATCAATATGAATGTTGAAAATTGGTTTAAAAATCCGCATACTTACGATCACAACTATTGGGGAAGCCACATTATGCAAAAGCAAGATGCAATGCATATGTTGAAAGAAAACGGTTGGAATGTGTTTGACATGAAAATAAAATAATATTAACTTTTGATAGGGGAAAAATAATTTTTTTTTACATTTTTTGATATAAAATAAAGATTATTTTTGTATTTTAAATAAAAACAAAAAAAAGCGATATATCAATATGATAAAAAATAAATTATGGATTATTATTTTATGTTTATGCTATGGCAATACCTCTTTATTGGCACAACAAAAAGACAGCATAAAAAATGCGGATTATCCTGTTGAACAAGTTGATGCCAGTTATAAGGGAGGATTATGTGCAATGGTTTTATTTATAGATAAAAACATTCAACTACCAGCAGCAAAAAAAGGATTGAAAAAAACTGTTTTGATAAATATAGAAATTGATGAAGAAGGAAATATAACCAATGCAAGCATGTTGTCGGGCGTAAATAAAGTTATAGACCAATCTATCATTGATGTCATAAAGAAAATGCCCCCGTGGCAGCCGGCAAGCGCAAATGGAATTCCAATTCCTTCTCGACAAGTAATAGGATATAATATTAGTTATTAAACAACTATATGGTAGATGTACAATCGATAAAACAACGATACGGAATCATTGGCAACTCTCCATTGATAGATAGAGCCATTACTATTGCCATTCAAGTAGCTCCGACAGACCTTACGGTTCTTATAACAGGCGAAAGTGGTGTAGGAAAAGAAAATTTCCCGAAAATCATTCACGACAATAGTGCCGAACGAAAATTTAAAACCTACACCGCCATTAATTGCGGTGCTATTCCCGAAGGAACCATTGATTCGGAATTATTCGGACACGAAAAAGGCTCTTTTACAGGAGCTAGCGAAGCACGAAAAGGATATTTTGAGCAATCGGACGGAGGAACTATTTTCTTAGACGAAGTAGCAGAACTACCTCATGCAACGCAAGTTCGTTTATTACGCGTTTTAGAAACAGGCGATTTTATGAGAGTAGGCTCTTCAAAAGTACAAAAAACCGACGTAAGAGTGGTAGCTGCTACCAATGTCAATATTCCGGAAGCCATTAGCAGAGGAAAATTTAGAGAAGACCTTTATTATCGTTTAAATACCGTTCCTATACATATTCCGCCTTTAAGAGAAAGAAAAGAAGACATATTCTTATTGTTCATGAAATTTTCTCTCGATTTTGCAGAAAAATACCGAGTTCCCGAATTGGAATTAACGGAAGAAGCCAAACATGCTCTCAGCAATTATTGTTGGCCCGGTAATGTCAGACAACTAAAAAATATTACGGAACAAATCTCTATTTTAGAAAAAGACAGATTAATCACTCCCGACATTTTGAAAAAATACATTAATTTTGATAAAAATGAATTCCTTCCCGTTATCTATAAACACAAAACGGATTTCCCGCCGGAAGGAACCGCTTTTGAAAGAGAATTGATTTTTAAATTCTTGGGAGATATGCAAAAAGACATTAATGATTTAAAGCAGTTTGTAGCACATTTATCGAGAAATCAAGCTCAACCTATAACTACACCCGATAAAAAAACATTGTTTTTTGACCCCAACGAAAATAAAACAACTTCCATTGCCAATCCGGATAATACCATTGAACTGACTGAATATTACGATGATTTTGACAAAACAGAAGATTCCGACGATAACTTATTATTACAGAAACAAGAAAAAGAATTAATAATAAAAGCCCTCGCTAAAAATAATGGAAAACGAAAAGATACGGCGAAAGATTTAGGTATCTCGGAAAGAACACTTTATCGAAAATTAAAAACATACAATTTAGATGACGTATAAAAATATTTTTTCTTACCTCATTATATTAGCCACTATTACAGCATGTAGTGGATTAAAATATTCGGCAATAGGTGTTGATATTCCACCCGATGCTAAAACCGTATCCATAAAAACATTTCAAAACAATGCGAGCTTAGTCAATTTAAAATTAAGTAACGAAATTACTACCCTACTCAAAGATAAATTCCAATCGCAAACAAAACTAGATATCATTGACTCACGCGGCGATTTACAATTCGAAGGAGAAATTACCAATTATTCGGTATCGGCAACTGCTATCGGAGAAGATAAAGCTGCAATGAATCGCCTAACAATAACGGTAAGAGTTACTTATATCAATAAATTAGACGAAAAAAAGAATTTTGAACAAAGTTTTGCACGCTACGCCGACTACGATAGCTCAAAAAACTTATCCGAAGTCGAAGATAATCTAGTAACGCAAATATGCGAAGTCTTAATAGACGATATTTTTAACAAAGCGGTAGGAAATTGGTAGAAAGTAAAAAAAGAAGTAAAAATAATTTGCATTATCTTAAAAAAATA
>JAAYQB010000110.1 GCA_012519525.1 Bacteroidales bacterium
ATCATACAAAAATATACAAGATTTTTGTTGCAAAGATACAAATAATTGCAATATCTTCAATATATTTTACAAATTATTTTAATGATATTCAATAAATTAAAATGTTTTTAAGGGTCGACTAATTATGTTCTTAAACCTACAGCACGAAAAGTTCGTCATAAAATACTTGTATCGACTAAAACTAAGTCAGGGTGGGTTAAAGGTTATCATAAAGGAATAAGTTCAACATCTCATGCTGGTATCGTCTACAACAGCACTCTCGATTGGTATTAATTTAATTTCAAAAACATGAAAAACAAGAGTATTCTATGGATAATAATTGGTTGGATGTACGTAGGAATGAGTCAGGCACAGCCTATATGCAAGGATATAACTCAAATAAGAGTGTTTGTCAATCCGGTACTATTTAATTCCTTAAAAATTAAAAGTGAAGGGGAAAAATCGTTAAAAACCGCACCTACTTTCAGTTTTGAAGTCGGAGTAGGTTTACAGCAACGTTTATACAAAAATTTATCAGTCGTTGCAGACGCCGGCTATATGTTTCATCCCTACACGTTTCATTTTGATTTTGATGTACCTTCACAAATAGAAGGGAAATCTTTCGATAAGGAATCACACAAAGATAGAATTTATTTTTTCCATGCATGGCTTTTCCCCCTTTCTTTAAAATATGAAACATTTTTAGATAAAAAGGTCAATTATTTTGTGGACATAGGCATCCAATTTAACGTACTTCTACCAAAAATCGAAGGTATGTTTACCTATACATACTTAAGAGACACATCTAATGCTGATTTCAATATGTGTATAGAACACATAGGAAAACGCTGTTATACTTCAGGTTTTATTAAATTCGGATTGCTATTCCACACCAAAAAATATCATTCTTTTGGGGTATCTCTGATTGCAAAATACTGTCCGTCGGATGTGTATAACGGAAGCTATGAGTTTTCTAACTTTTCCTTCGCCGACAACAAAGGGAAAGTTTCATCAAAAATTAATTACATAGGATTAGAACTTTCTTGTGGAATAACGGTTTATAAGCAAACTATGCCATTAAGTCCTTAAAATAATCCTATGCTTGTATCCATCAAAGCGGAATATATCAGGGCTGATTTCCAATAATGGATTCAGCCCTTTTTGAAAAAACATAAGCAAAAATACACATTTTATCGGACAACAATAAAAAAATCATAAAAAAGAAAATTTCTATTAAAAAAACATATACATTTGCAAAAAAATTATCTGAAGAAAAAAATAAATAGCAGCAGTATTAACTTTAAATTCAATAAATCATGAAACCCTTAAATTTGTATAAAATTTTATCGTGTAAACATTTGTTTTTCACATTAATTGCACTCTTTATAACTTGGAACACGCATTCCCAACAAGATTCTTTATTTTTACACCAATTATCAGTTCCTCAAAAAAACAATTCAATAAAAATGACGGACAGCATAGTACAGTATAAACCGGATGGTAGTCCTTATCGGCGTTGGGTATATACATACAATACCCAAGGATTATATACGAAAATGCTAGCGCAGGATTTTGTCCCCCATAATTATTGGACAAACAGCTATGTACTTTCTATGAATTACAATCAAAACGGATTATGTACGGAAGAACTGTACCAAATGTTTAATAATGACGGTGAACCCTACGATTACAGGAGATATAAGTATTTCTATAATAATTTTGATTTAGATTCAGTAATATGTCAAACAGAATATAGAAAAGTTGATACCTTAGAAAACAATTATAAAAAAAGTTATGTTTATACAATAAAAAAATTAAAAAAATATTTGGCAAAAGAATCTTATAACCAATGGGACTATGAAACAAAATCGTGGAGTAATAGCCAAGTAATGATAGATACTTTTCTATACAACTCAAAAGGATTATTGAGCGAAAGAACAAATAGAGTAGGAAAAGTAAAAACATATAAATACATCTATAGTTATAATGAAAATGATCTTTTAACAGAAGTACTTGGACAACGTTTTATTTTACATAAAGATTCAACTGTAAACGACACATTATTTATATATTCATACGATGAAAATGGATATATAACAGAATATGATTGTAAATTTTGGGATAGAACAAACGAAAAGTGGATAAACTATAAAAAATACACCTATGAATACAATGATAACTATCAGAAAATGACTCAAACATTATTTTCATGGAATTCGTTAGAAGAAATATTTAAATGTTTGAATATTTATGAATCGGAATACGATATTGACGGTAATGAGTTAAGAAGATTTTATATTAATTGCAATGGAGAGAAAGGCACTTATTATGTATTTTATTATTCTGATTTTGTTGACATAATAGACAATAACGCTTCAACTACTACTACGACGGTTTATCCCAATCCGAGTAACGACCAATTAAAAATTGAAACCGGTAATGAGGTAATAAAAGAAATAATACTGTATGATTTAACGGGAAAACAAATAAAACACTTGTTGATTAATGAAATAAACGCATCAATAGATATTAGTGAATTGCATAAAGGGATGTATTTCATTCAAATAAAAACCGAAAAAAGAGAAGTGAAAAAGAAGTTTATTAAGTTATAAACTAAAAACGAAAAATCATGAAAAAGTATGTAACTAACGAAAGAAAAAGAAAAGTTGTAAAAAAAAACACTACAAATGTCATTGTTTATAGTATTGTTAAATGTTGTAACTATCGGATGTGTTAAACAATCGAATTGTGAAAATTGTGCAAAAGGAATATTAACTAAAAAAATTTTTTGAAAGCAAACAAAAACGATTTTTTTATTTGCTTGACTAAAAAGAAACAGAAAAAATTATATCTTTGCAAAAAAATCACTGTTTTTAAACATAATGGACATTAAAATTTTCATATTTATAATTTGCGGAAGTGTTTTTCTTTCGTGTAATAAACACACTTGCAGTTGCAAAGAAGTAGCAGGCAAAGCAATCCTTGACGAATACGAAAAAACGATTCACAATTCTTTATCTTGCGAAGACTTAAACACTACCAAATACCGTGGCGGCGACACTATAGAAGTCGTATGTGGCGATGCAAATCCTTTGTAACAGCCTGTTTTATTATTTTTTATTTTCAGCTATTATTCCTACGCAGTCTTTCACATCTTTCGATATTCTCATTGCACAGAAATTAGGACCGCACATCGTACAATAAGCCGAACCTCTTTCGTCTCCCCCTTCACGGCTTCTGAAATATTCCATGGCTTTTGCAGGGTCCAATGCCAAATTAAATTGGTCTTTCCAACGGAATTCATACCTTGCCTTACTCATAGCATTGTCGCGTATGCGAGCTGTCGGATGTCCTTTGGCTATATCGGCAGCATGAGCCGCAATTTTATAAGCAATAATACCGGCACGAATATCTTCCCTTTCCGGCAATGCAAGATGTTCTTTAGGAGTAACATAACATAACATAGCGGTTCCATACCATCCTATCATGGCAGCGCCGATGGCAGAAGTAATATGGTCGTAGGCAGGAGCTATATCGGTTACGATAGGACCTAAAGTATAAAAAGGTGCATCGTAACAATATTTTTTTTGTTTTTCCACATTGACTTTTATCTCATGCATAGGCACATGTCCGGGACCTTCTATCATCACTTGCACATCATGTTTCCAAGCTATTTTAGCAAGTTTGCCTATTGTTTTCAATTCTCCGAATTGAGCTTTATCGTTGGCATCGTAAATACTGCCCGGACGCAAACCATCCCCTAAAGAAATTCCTGTGTCATAACGATTTAGTATTTCACATATTTCTTCAAAATGAGTATAAAGAAAATTTTCTTTTCGATGATGCAAACTCCATTTAGCCATAATAGAACCCCCTCTCGAAACAATACCCGTTAATCGTTTTGCAGCCAAAGGGATGTGTTTACGCAACAAACCCGCATGAATGGTAAAATAATCAACTCCTTGCTCACATTGTTCTATTAAAGTGTCTTTGTATATTTCCCATGTCAAATCTTCTACTACTCCATTTACTTTTTCTAACGCTTGATAAATAGGTACTGTTCCGATAGGCACAGGACTATTGCGGATAATCCACTCTCTTGTTTCGTGAATATTCTCGCCCGTCGAAAGATCCATCAACGTATCACCTCCCCAATAACAACTCCATAATGATTTTTCAACTTCTTCTTCTATACCTGACGAAGTTGCAGAGTTACCGATATTTGTATTTATTTTTGTCAAAAAATCAGCACCTATAATCATGGGTTCACATTCGAGATGATTGATATTGGCAGGGATAATAGCTCGTCCGGCAGCAATTTCTTCTCGAACAAATTCCGGCGTAATGTGCGATTTTACTCCCATAGCCTCCGCATTTTGATTTTCACGAATGGCAACATATTCCATCTCGGCAGTGATAATTCCTTGTTTTGCATAATACATTTGCGTAACTCCTCTTCCTTGTTTTGCCCTGTAAGGCATACGAATATGTTCGAAACGCAAATGGTCTAAGCTCTTATCTTGCATTCTTTTCATTCCATATTCTGAGGAAAGTTGCTTCAACTGTTCTACGTCTCCGCGGTCTTTTATCCATTTTTCACGAATCAGCGGCAAGCCCTTTTTTAAATTTATGACCACCTTGTCGTCTGTAAAAACTCCGCTTGTATCGTATACGTAAATCGGATCGTTAGGATAATGTTTTCGCTTATTATCAACAATTTCTACCGTATCTGTCAGGGTTATTTTTCGCATGGGAACAGCAATGTCAAAAATTTTCCCTTTAACATATACCTTTTCCGAAGAAGGATATGTTATTTTAAAATCTTTATTTATTTTCATTATCTAACTCTTAAGTATTTTATTTCGCATGATTTTAAGAATTGCAAAGTTAGCACTTTTTAAGCTCGGAATGGGAAACAAAAAGAGTTTTTTTGCGTTTTTAATATAGTTAAGGTAAAAAAATCTAGATAAATTTAATATTATGTTACAGTTTCAACCTGTAAAACTATCGGATAAAACACTACTACAGCCGTTATTATATCAAAATCCTTATTTGCTCTGCAACTGGAGTTTTTCTAATATGATATTATGGAACGATGCTTTTAAACCTCATTATACTTTTATTGACGATATGTTGATATTGGCTAATCTGAAAGACGAAAATACACCAATGTTCAATTTTCCTATAGGAAATGGAAATGCTCAACCTGCTATTGACAAATTGATAACAGCAAGCAAACAAAACAATTATACATTTAAAATGGTATATCTCACCGTCGAAATGAAAGAGATGCTTGAAGCCATGTATCCCAATCAATTTGAATTTGAAGAAAGAAGAGAAAATTTCGATTATATTTATAATGTAGAAGACTTATTGCATTTAAAAGGAAAAAAATACCAAGCTAAACGCAATCACATTAATCAATTTAAGAAGTCTTATAACTACACCTACTCCCCTCTTCGATACGAAGACGTTGACGAATGCTTAGCCATGCACGAAATGTGGAAAGCAGAAAACGACCATGGTCTTGAAAACTGCCTTTTAGAGCAAGAAAGCTGTGCCGTTGAAATTGCATTGAAAATATTCCCTTACTTAGACCTGAAAGGAGGCGTACTACGAGTAGATAACAAAACGGTTGCTTTTACCATTGGACAAGCACTCAACGACAAAATTTTCGATGTGCAAATCGAAAAAGGATTAAAAGCATATCATGGCGTTTATCCTACTATCAATCAACTTTTTGTCGAACACGAAATGCAAAGTTTCCAATATGTCAATAGAGAAGAAGATGTGAACGACCCCGGACTGCGTCAATCCAAATTATCTTATCACCCAAGTATTCTTCTGAAAAAATATTTTGCTACTCTAAAATAATAAACTATGATAACTTATGCCGACAATCGACTAAAAGATGAGGTGAGAAACATTTGGCAAATCTCTTTTCCCGACGATTCGGACGATTTTATCAATTTCTATTTCAGCAAAAAATATAAAAACGAAAACACATTAGTTTATTTGGACAACAACAAGGCAGTTGCTTGTTTTCAAATGTTAGCTTACGATTTCACGTTTTTCGGACATAGGCTTCCATCTGCCTACATTTCGGGTGCCGCTACTCTACCCTCTTACCAAAACAGAGGAATTATGACCAAATTACTGACAGCCGCTTTTTTAGAAATGCAAAAAAACAATGTCCCTTTAACAACATTAATACCTCAAGAAGAATGGCTTATCAAATTTTACGAACGCATAGGCTACAACAATGCATTCGTATATACAACGGAAAAAATCACACTCGACAAAACTTATGCCGTTTCAACCGACTACAAGACAAAACCTCTTACAGATAAAGAAAAAACCTACGCTTACTACGCTTCTTATTTAGCAAAGCAAAATCTTTGTGTTCAAAAAAGCAAGGAAGATTTTGATGCCATACTCACATTCTACGAAATAGAAAAAGGACAAGTCGTTGTGGTTGAAGCAAATAACCAAATAAAAGGATTGTGTTTCATCAACGAATGGAATAATAAAATAATTGTGAAAGATTTTATTTATGACGATTTAGAAGCAAAACACAGCCTATTCAATTATTTATTTATCAAATTTTCGCTTCGTGAAATAGAAGTCATTCGACTTTGTCGTAAAAAAGAAAATGGAATAACTAAAGGAATGGCAAGAATTATCAATCCGGATTTATTTCTTGACATTTATGCCAAAGCTCACCCTAACATCAACTTTCATTTTACGCTTATCGACCAACAGATACCGACTAACAACAAACATTACCTCATCCATAACGGACAATGCCATCCAACAACTACTGCTTCAAATATTGTTATTGACATCAATCTATTATCCGGATTACTATTAGGATACAAAACGGAAGAGCTATCTTCTCTTTACTCTGTTTTTCCTACTTACTGTCCTTATATGAGCTTAATGTTGGACTAAAATAAAAAATTAATAAAAAAAACACAAATTACCTGCAATCATATCAAAAAATTTTATACTTTTGCAGTCTAAAATTTTAAAAGATTAATAATATAAAAGAATGGCAAATCATAAATCGGCACTTAAACGAATCAGGCAAGACAGAAAAAGACGTTTAGAGAATCGTTATTGGGCTAAGACAATGCGTAATTCTATTAAAAAAGCAAGACTTATTAATGATGCTGCGGAATTAAAAAGCAAAATGCCGGAAGTAGTATCAATCATTGATAAGGTTGCTAAAAAAGGAATAATACATAAAAACAAAGCCGCTAATTTGAAATCAGGATTGATGATTAAATTAAATAAAATGGCTTCATAAATTTGAGTTTTTTTCATTGGTTTAAAAGTTTTAACTTGAAAAGCTGTCTTCTCGGACAGCTTTTCGCATTTTATAGCCTCAGCTTTCCTTACAAAACAACATTTTTTTAAAAATTCAACTATTTTCCATAAACATAGAACTTTTTTAAATAGCCGTCGTATAAGAATGACATATCGACATAATATGGAAAAAGTTTACAATATAAAAGATACTATACGGAATTATTATCTCTTAAACACGGAGTTATCCTTAGAAGGAGGTCCTACTAATAATGGAGAAAAATTTGTAGAAAAAGTTGCAATAGAAAAAGAAATTCTATCTTATTTTGGTTTGCCGTTATCAAGTAAGTACATCAAACTTATTTGGAATACCTTTGAAGTAATGGAAAACGTAAACGAAGCCATCCCTATCTTATTGGAAGAACTTAAAGAAAAAGCTCAAGAGTTTGAGTTGAATAAGAAAAAATCAATGGCTACGAAACTACAGGAAGGAGCCGACAATCAAATAGAAGCTTTCGACTTATTCCCTGACCTACAAATAGATCTTAATCTCTATACCTTATTTATATACAACGAAATGTTGGTTAAGAAAAAAGAACCTATAGAGAAAATCATTCAAGAATTAGAAAAAGCAAAAGGAAAAGAATGTCTGACAGACATTTACCAACTAAGTCAATTATCTAAAAATTATGAAGAAAGTGATTTTTATCAATCATTAAAAAAGAGAAAATTAATCTATTTGGACAATTTTGTGGATTGGTGTAAACTACGAGACAATCAAAAAATAAACACAAATATAAACTTAGCCATTAAAAATGAAGATGCAATACAATCGTTATGCTTAGCTTTTCGATTGTTTTTACATTATAAAAACCAAGGATATTCTATTGAAAGAGCAAAAAAACATTCGGGACTAATGAATAATCGCGTATTTAAAATTGCACAATACGCTTACACTCATTCATAATATCCTTACTTCTGTACTTATTGTACTATAATTGTTATTGTTGCGGAAAGATAATAAACTATCTTTCCGTTTTTTTTTAGTATGTAATTAGTAAACACCCTAAAAACAAACACTCTTGCTTGTAGCAAATAATTTCTTAACATAAACTTAATAGAAATATTAGCTTTTAACTCAATCGTATCATTTTTTAAAGATATTTTAACTATTTTTG
>JAAYQB010000111.1 GCA_012519525.1 Bacteroidales bacterium
AAACGCTATCGTAATGAGTTGTTGTGTTTGCATTGACACTTTGGGCTAAATAGGCTAAATGTTCCGCACTTTCAATCAAATAAGGCATTCCTTTACTGCCGGTACCATTTGTCCATATACTGGCACTACTCCCATCCCAATAACTGACGCTTTGTGCTTGGAGGCTACTCATAACAGCAAAAACTACAACTATCATTAATAATTTTCTCATCACTTTCATAATATTTATATTTTTTAATGCTTAATACAAAACTCACATACCTTACAATGTGTATTAAAAAAGGCATATTCGTTGTATATTGCTTATAATTTTAAAATTCTTCCTCATCCGGATTACCTCCTGGCAGTGAGCTTGCAAATCCTTTTTCTACATTTACCTCAATAACCTGTATTTCAGGTGACAGATATTCTAATTTGTCTTTTTCTTCTAATTCCATATTATTAATTTTTAATGTTATACGTAAATTTTAATGTTAAGTTATATTTTTTTATCATATTTTTCCTTTTTCAATGCTCATGCTAAAGCTTCTCCCGTTTCAAAACCCCTTGTAAACTTTCCCTCTAAAACCTTAGTTAATATACTGTATGACAAAAACATATTTTTATTAATAGCTTTTCTCACAACTCCATAATTTTGTTTTTATCCCTACCTTATATTAATGTGCAAAGATATAAAAAAAATTAATAAAACACTATTATTTTTAATTTTTTAACTTTTTTTTAATTTTATCTATATGCCAATTTATTTATAAATAACACTTGTCTTTTTTTTGCATACTTTTTATTTGTTTTTTTCCCCGATATCGTTTGGTAACCGTAATAAATAAAATTGTTAGCGTACCAATTTCTAAAGGTCGAAGAATAGTGGGTAATTATCCTATCTGCCGGCGATAACATTTCAATGGGAATACTTTCTGTTGCTTGTACTACATCGGCATGATTCAAAACGGTTGAAATGACTTCTCCTCTAATGCCGTAAAACAATACCACATCGTTGTTATCATCAATATAAGCGTGTAAAATATTTTTTAAATTACTTACCAATACGTCATTGTATTGAAATTGTGTGTTCCAAATCAAGTCGGCATTTTTATCAAAAGTAAGCACATAAGCAATTTGATAACGATAGCCTGCAAATACGGTAGTAGGTGCCGATGTATAACCGTACATGCCGTAATTGGCAGCGTACTCTTGGCGGTATTCGGGATAAAACACTTCACCTATAGCTACATACATACTATCGTTATGGACTATATTGTCCATTATCAACTGCAAATTCAAAGAAACATTCTTTTTTTCATCCGACGCAATTTTGCCTTTCTTCAACTGATTGCTTAACAATACAAAATTAAAATAATTCGATTTTTTTATTTCCCCATTGGAAACAATAGCCGAAAAAATGCCGCTATTAATTATGTTGTTAGTTTTAGCAGTTAATTCATTTTTATTAATATACGCTCCTATTAACAGCAACTTATTTTTGTCAACAATGGTCATTTGGCAGGAATTCAGGAAGTAATCGTCTGCAAATGGAATTGTTATATTTTGCAAAACAGTTCCGTCGCCGTGTAATTGTAATAAGTTAAGCACGGGCGATGTTTTTTTACTATAAAGCGTAACGGCTGTCCAAAGGCTTCGACTATTGGTGTCCCTATAGAAAAAATGAAACATAGCGATATCTTTTGCTCCTTCTTTAAATAAAGGAACAGAGTTTAAAGTTTTAAGATTCAACGCAAAGACTTCCACGTTATGATTGAAATTAGTAGCGTAAAAAACAGTGTTGTCAAGAATGTGTAAATCGAATACGGTTTCTTTGTCCCTTACATTGATAGCATATACTTTTGCTTTTTTATCAGCAATGAAATACTGAACAATATAGGTGTTGTACATTGTCGTTCGTCGGTCAAATTTTTGAAAGCAAATATAAAAACTTTCTTTATCCGTATTAATAACTTTTACGCCCAAATTTCTTTCTAGCCAAATATCAGTGGTAGCCGTTTTTTGCAAGTTGGTATCGAATAAAACGATGCTCCATTTTTTTCGTTTGTTTTCTGTTATATCCGTTTCATACAGCAATGCCACTCCGTTTTTTCCTAAAGGAATAACCTGAAAAGAAAAATCCATAGAAGGCACTTCTATTTCAAGTCGCAAAGGTGGCGTATAGACTTGCGAAAACACATTAAGTGTCAAAAATAGTAAAGGTATATATAAAAACAATCTACGTATCCACATATTATTCTATTAGCCGAGTTGACAACAAAATGGCATCTATCTGTCGAAGTAAATCTCTTTTATCATCCGTAGGAGCATACAAAAACCCGTCGAGCGTTACAACTCTCTTCCTTTTTGCATCAAGAATGGTATAAGTGATGAAAGGACCTCCCATAAAATCGCCATGCATTTTCCATATTCCTTGTGTTTTAACAGCGTATAAATCATTAAAGTTCACTTTTTCCGATTGAGGCGGAATGTATTTTTCTTCCACTATCATATAAGAACTGTCAACACTTCCGAATACATACTTTTTCGTCATTTGATTTCTTAAAGACACAATATGAGAGTGTAAAAACATATTGGTATCGGAATAGTTTTGCACATACATAAGCACACTTTGCCCCCAATACTTTGTTTCTTTACGTAACCAACAAAACTCATCGTTTTGCACTGCTACAATAAACCCCTGCGGCACCACCATCGACAAAGAGTAATTACGCTCTATTTTTTTATGTATACTATTGTCTATCTGCGATTTTTGCGCTCTTTGAAAACGTTTAATTTCAGAATTTAAATAGAAATCGGTAATGGTGTTTTTCCTTTCGGATAATAAACGCATTGCCTCTTCCTCATCGGCAACTTCTATATAAACAATCAATTGAGGACTAGCCCATTTATTTTTTATCACCTTAACACTTGCTGTCGTAAACTCACTGCCGATATTGAGATGCAAAATATTACGTTGTTTTTGATAAATAGGGGTAAATCCTTCGTTATCAATGTGAGATAAATTAAACAGAGGTTCGTTTTGAGGCAAAAACTCTAACGACCGCATAAAAATAGCTTGTAAGCTATCTCCCAAGACTCCTTTCCACTGACTATTCGTACATACCACCAACAACTCTCCCGACCTCCCCGATGAAGACATCAAACCTCTGCCTTGAGTTCCGCCACCGGTGCAATTGATTAAAACAATAGAAAAAAGAGAAATAGTAAAAATAAATGCCAATTGACGTATATCAGAAAACGTTTTCATTCCTTATTCAATTTTAGTAAATATAATAAATGCAAAGTTATATATTTTTTCGTTTAAATATGAATTCTTACTGTAAAAATTCAAAATAATCATGTAATTTTGCAATTTAGTAAATAATCAACAATTTTATAAAAAATAATAATTAAGAATGAAGATATTAGTTTTAAATTGCGGAAGCTCGTCTATTAAGTATCAATTGATAGATATGGCTAATAATGCCGAATTATTGGCTAAAGGTTTAATCGAGCGTATTGGATTGGAAATGGGTGAATTTACTCATAAACCAAAAGATAAAGAAAAGTACTACCGACAACTACCGATAGCAGACCATGCCGTCGGCATTAATTTACTACTCAAAACACTTACCGACAGCAAAGTCGGCATTATTTCGAGCATTAACGAAATAGGCGCATGCGGTCATAGAGTGGCTCACGGCGGAGAGTATTTTTCTGAAAGTGCAATTATAGAAGACGAAGAAATGAAGCAAATAGACAAATTATGTGCCATTACACCTCTTCACAATCCGGGCAATTTATTAGGAATTAAAGTAATGAAAGAAATTTTACCCAATGTAAAACAAGTGGGTGTTTTCGACACTTCTTTCCATCATACCATGCCCCCACATGCTTATTTATATGCCATTCCTTATGAATATTATACCGATAAAAAAATACGTCGCTACGGCTTTCACGGAACAAGTCATAAATACGTGGCTCCGAAAGCTGCCGAATTAATAGGTGAAAATTGGAAAGATAAAAAAATCATCGTTTGCCATCTTGGAAACGGTGCTTCCGTTTGTGCCGTTAAGAAAGGTCAATCGGTTGATACTTCTATGGGCTTCACACCGGTAGAAGGCTTGATAATGGGCACTCGCACCGGCGATTTGGATTTAGGTGCATTGCTATACATAGCCGAATCCGAAAAATTAGATTATAAAGGAATGAATAAGCTAATCAATAAACAATCGGGATTGTGCGGAATTTCCGGCGGCAAATCCGATATGCGTGATATTTATGCAGGGAAAAATGAAGGCGACGTGCGTTCTACTCATGCTTTCAATATGTTTGCATATAGAGTAAAAAAATACATCGGTGCTTATGCTGCCGCTATGAACGGAGTGGATATCATTGCTATGACAGGCGGAATAGGCGAAAATGCTTGGTTTATGCGTGAAGCCATATTCGAAGATATGGATTATCTCGGCATCGAATTCGATAAAAAAGCCAACAAAGAATACGTAGGCGTTGACGGCGTAATTTCGACTCCTAAGAGCAAAGTGAAAGTATTGTCCGTAACAACTAACGAAGAAATGGTCATTGCATTAGACACTTATCGATTAGTTACACAATAATTTATCATATTATAAAAAAATATTTTTTCAATTCACTCTTTGTAATTGATATATTTTATAATTTTGCTGAAAAAATAATTTAACATAAATAAAAACAATTCAACATGGCTAAGAGAACAATAGTAACTATGCCCGGCGACGGAATAGGCAAAGTAGTAATGGAACAATGCATTCGTTTGTTAAATGCAGCAGGATTTGATGCGAATTATGTACATGCGGATATAGGCTGGGAATTTTGGTGTAAAGAAGGCAATCCACTTCCGGATAGGACAATCGATTTATTAGAAAAACATAAAATCGGCTTGTTTGGTGCTATCACATCAAAACCCAAAGACAGAGCTGCCGCCGAACTCATTCCGGAACTGCAAAACAAAGGATTAGTATATTATAGTCCTATTGTAACAATGCGTCAGCATTTTAAAATGGATATATGTATGCGTCCTTGCAAAACATTCAAAGGAAATCCTTTGAATTTCATTCGTCGAACTGCCGACGGCGGTTATAGTGAACCTATTATTGATGTAGTCGTATTTCGCCAAAACACGGAAGGCTTATACGGCGGTATTGAATGGAGCAATGCTCCCGATATTGTGTGGGATGCATTATGCACACATAAGAAATTTGTAGATAATTTTTCTTCACATCCTCGTAACGAAGTCTTTATCTCAACACGTATTTTAACAAAAAAATACACGGAACGCATTTTACGTGCCGGTTTTGATTATGCAAAAGAAAGAGGATACAAAGGAATAACCGTTTGTGAAAAACCCAATGTGGTTCGCGAAACTTCCGGTATGATGTTAAAATTAGCACAAGACATTGCTAAAAAAGATTATCCGGGACTTTCCGTATGGGACACCAATATTGACGCACAAATGATGTGGATGACAAAAAATCCTGAAAATTATAACGTTATTGTTGCGAGCAATATGTTCGGCGATATTCTTTCCGACGGCTTTGCCGGCTTAGTCGGAGGATTGGGTTTTGCAAGTTCAGCTCAATTTGGAGAAAAAGGCGTTGCCGTATTTGAACCTACCCATGGCTCAGCTCCTAAGTATGCCGATTACGAAGTGTCGATAGTGAATCCTATTGCCATGTTCTTATCTGCCTGCTTAATGTTAGAATATATAGGCGAAAAAACATTGGCAAAACGTATCGAAAAAGCAATAGCAGACGTAATTGAAGAAGGAAAAGTACGCACATACGATATGATGAAAATGAGCGGTTCTGCCGATGTAATACACAAAGGCGCTGCATCAACAGTGCAAATGACAGACGCTGTTATCGCTAAATTATAAATTGGAAATATTCCTAATTTACAAAAGAGAAGCCGATTAAGACTTCTCTTTTTTTGTTTTCTTAAAAAAAACGCAAAAGCAGGAAAGAACGATAGATTAAAAACACTAGTTTTTCAAAAAATATTTTTCAAAACTACAATTACAGTATATTTTTATGTATTTTTGCAATGAGATATGTCTTACAGAAGAAAGATAATATTAGCTTTATTGAGTGTGTTTGATGGGCAACTTACCGCCAAACAATTTCAAAAATACTTATTTTTGTTCACTCGTAAACAGGAAACAAAGTCATTTGATTTTATTCCGTATCGCTATGGCTGTTTTTCGTTTCAAGCCAACCAAGATGTTGCGACACTTACCAATTACGGCTATTGTAAAATAACAGAAATAAAAAAAGTTAGGTTTTTCGAATTAACAAAAAACGACAATTTTATTAATACACTCAAACCGGAAGATAGAAAAAGTCTTCTTGATATAAAAGAACAGTTTGGAAATTTGAGCCAAAAAGAATTAATTCGTTATACTTATCGTCAATATCCCTATTATGCTATAAAAAGTGTTATTGCCGAAAATTTGTTAAACAGTACAGAACTTAATGCTATTGAGCTACAAAAGCAACATTATTCCGAAAAACAACTTTTCACTATCGGTTACGAAGGCATTTCTCTTGAAACCTATATAAACAAGCTAATAATTAATGATGTAAATGTGCTTTGCGATGTTCGGAAAAATGCTTATAGTCAAAAATACGGTTTTTCTAAAAAAACTCTTGAATTAGCATGTAAAAGCGTTGATATTGAATATATTCACATTCCTGATTTAGGTATTGTTTCTGACAAACGGCAAGAACTACATACACAAGCAGATTACGACATTCTATTTCAAGAGTATGAAAAAACAACTTTAAAAGAAAATAAGGCTTCGCTACTCGTTATTCGCAATTTGTTGGATAAAGGTAAACGAGTAGCTCTTACTTGCTTTGAAAAAGACCCAAAACAATGTCATCGTACTTGTGTAACCAATGCTCTAATGCAATTACCCGACACTGACTACCAATTAAAATACTTGTAAATTCATGACTCTTACCCGCATTCTTATATCTGTGAAAACATATCCTACGCTTTCCACCACTTATAACGAGTTGGTTTGCACTGCCGGTTTTAGAGAAGACGGTTCGTGGGTTAGAATATATCCTGTCCCGTATCGAAAACTAAAATATGCCGACCGCTATGAAAAATGGCAATGGATAGAAATGGATATTGTCCGTAACACAAAAGATTTCAGAAAAGAAAGTTATCGCCCGGCAGATTTGGACAAAGAAATTATTATTGGCGAAATTGTTCCTACTACGAAAAACTGGACACTTCGAAAAGAAATTGCTCTTAAAAATGTTTATACTGATATGTCGGTTTTGATTAAAGAAGCAAAAGACACAAACATTGGAACATCTTTAGCTGTACTCAAACCTCAAAAAGTCATAGACTTTATATGGGAACCGTGTGAAAGAGAATGGGATAAAAACAAACTTGATGCTATTATTGCAAAACAAGCCCAAGGTAATTTATTTGACAATGAAGAAACCAAAAGAATATTCTAAGTAGCAAAAAAACTACCTTATAAATTTTCTTACGTTTTTACTACTAAAGATAATAAAGAACGTACTTTAATGGTAGAAGATTGGGAACTAGGTGCTTTATACTGGAATTGCTTAGAAAGTGAAAATGGTAATGAAGAATTAGCCTGTCAAAAAGTAAAAGAAAAATATTTTGACTACATGGTAAGTAAATGCGATTTACATTTTTTCCTTGGCACTACTCAAAAATTTCATAATGTAGGACATAACCCATTTATTATTATCGGTGTTTTTTATCCTCTTAAAGAAGATAAAACACAACTTTCGCTGTTTTAAAAAATTTTAAAATTTGAAAAAACTTACATTTACAATATATTTTTATGTATTTTTGTAACTTGTTAACGTTTTTTATTTTTTAGTATCTAAAATACTCATATTTAACTATGAAATATCAAAGAGTCTTATTAAAAATTAGCGGTGAATCTTTGTCGGGCAGCGAAGCTTACGGTATCAACAAAGAAGCATTGCATTTCTATGCTTCTGAAATTAAAACTGCTTATAATTTAGGATTACAAATCGGTGTGGTAATAGGCGGAGGCAATATTTTCAGAGGCGTTCAAGGAGCAACACAAGGACACGACCGCATTCAAGGCGATTATATGGGCATGTTAGCCACAGTTATCAACAGCATGGCTTTAGAATCCGAGTTGCAATCAATTAACGTCAAGGCTGTTGTTTTATCGGGCTTAGCTATTGATCCTTTATGCGAAAAGATGAGCAGCCAACGAGCTATCGAATACCTTAAAAACGATTATGTTGTAATTATGGGCGGAGGTACGGGCAATCCTTTTTTCACTACCGACAGCACGGGTGCTTTACGTGCCTTAGAAATCAAAGCCGACCTACTCTTAAAAGGCACACGCGTGGATGGTGTGTATAACAAAGACCCTGAAAAACATAATGATGCTGTGAAATTCAACACATTAACATTTAACGAAGCCTATGATAAAGGCTTAAACATTATGGATTTAACTGCCTTTACGTTATGCAAAGAAAACAATTTACCCATTGTAGTATTTAATATGAACCAAAAAGATAACTTAAGCAAAATATTAAAAGGCGAAAAAATTGGAACATTAATTTCAAATTAAAATTGTATGGAAAACAAAGACACTCTCAATATATTATCAGAGCAAAAAGATGATGAAAAAAAGCTGTATAAAATAGCAAAGAAAAGAGCGGCTTTTCGCATTCATTTATCTATTTATTTATTAGTAATCCTATTTTTCTGGTTGATATGGTATTTTTTATTTGCCGGAAAAGAAGACAATACTTTTTTGCTCTTAACATTGGCTATTACTTTGTTTTGGTTACTTTTCATCATAGCACATTATCTGTTTGCTTTTAAATGGAACAAATCTATTGTTGAAAAAGAAATCAAGCGATTGGAAAAAAAGGAAAAAAAACTAGAAGCTCTCAAAGAGAAACTCAATCAAAATGAAAATTTATCATAAATCATAAAATTGAATAATATGTCGGACGATATCACACTATGCATTGAAACAATGCAGGAATCTATGCAAAACAGCCTCGTTTTTTTCGAAAAGGAATTGGATAAAATTCGTGCCGGAAAAGCCAACGTTAAAATGTTAGACAGCGTTAAAGTAGATTACTACGGCACTATGACACCCATAGCACAAGTGGCAAGTCTTAGCATTCCCGACCCTAAACAAATCATGATTCAACCATGGGAAAAAAGCATGATTACCCCTATCGAAAAAGCAATTATGGCTGCCAATTTAGGTTTTAATCCTCAAAATAATGGAGAAGTAATACGCGTAATTGTTCCCACATTAACAGAGGAAAGAAGAAAAGAATTAGTGAAAAAGGTGAAGCAAGAAGGCGAACAAGTAAAAGTTACTATTCGCAACACCCGCAGAACGGCTAACACCACAATTAAAGAACTAAAAGACAGCGGACTTCCTGAAGATGTAATTAAAAAAACAGAAGTAACCATTCAAAAAATCACAGATGAATTTATCGAAAAAGTAGATAAATACATAGAAGTGAAAGAAAAAGAAATTATGACCATTTAAATAAAAACATAACGTTATGAAAGGGATTATTTTAGCCGGTGGTGCCGGCACACGCTTGCATCCGCTCACATTGGCATGTAGCAAGCAATTAATGCCAATCTACGATAAACCAATGATATATTATCCTTTAAGCATATTATTGCTAAGTAATATACGAGAAATATTAATCATATCGACACCTTACGACTTACCTAATTTTCAAAAATTATTAGGCGATGGAAGCCAAATAGGATGTTCGTTCAGTTATAAAGAGCAACTTATCCCCAATGGATTAGCACAAGCTTTTGTGTTAGGCGAAGAATTTATCAAAGACGACGATGTGTGCTTAATTCTTGGCGATAATATTTTTTACGGTTCCGGATTACAACAAACCCTTAAATCATGCAATCAACCCAAAGGCGGTATTGTTTTCGCTTATCATGTCAATGATCCGGAGCGATACGGCGTCGTCGAATTCGACAGTCAGTTTAAAGCCTTGTCAATTGAAGAAAAACCCCAACGTCCTAAATCCAATTATGCAGTACCCGGTTTGTATTTCTACGACAATAGCGTAATTGAAGTTGCTAAAAATCTAAAACCAAGTGCAAGAGGCGAATACGAAATAACAGATGTAAACAAATATTATTTAGAAAAAGGACTTTTAAACGTTTCTATTTTAGGAAGAGGAACGGCATGGTTAGATACGGGTACCTTTCAATCGCTTATCGAAGCTTCGATATTTGTACAAGTAGTAGAAGAAAGACAAGGACTTAAAATCGGATGTATCGAAGAAATTGCCTACCAACAAGGATTTATCGATAAAGAACAATTACAAGCAATTGCCAAACCATTACTAAAAAGTGGTTACGGTCAATATTTAGTGAAATTAATCAAATAATTTTCAAGATAGAAAATATCTGAAAAATATTTTTTTAAATCATTCGTTTTAAATAACAAATCTTATAAGTATGTTTCGATTCGAAAATGAATATATTTTATATGCATTGCTATTAATACCCTTGTTAATAGCATTGTATATTTATGTCCGTTTGAAACAAAAAAAAACATGGACTACTTATGGCGATTATCCCTTATTAAAAACAATGTTTCCCGATATGTCGAATCGAGTTAAAACATTAAAATTCATTTTATTATGCTTGATTTACATAGTTTTAGTTTTTGCTTTGGCTAATCCTCAATTAGGTGCAAGTGTGGAAAAAGGAAAACGCAAAGGAATAGATGTGATGTTTTGCTTAGACGTATCGAACAGCATGTTGGCTCAAGATTTGAGTCCTAACCGATTAGAAGCCGCTAAAAGAGCCATGCTTTCGTTTATAGATAAACTGAAAGGCGATAGAATCGGCTTGGTTGTTTTTGCCGGAAAAGCCTTTGTGCAACTTCCTATCACTTCCGACTATGCAGCTGCAAAAACTTTTATCAGTCATGTATCTACGCAATCTATTAACACACAAGGCACTGATATCGGCACGGCAATTGACTTGGCAGCAAGTTCTATGCTTACCCATCAAAAAGCCAATCAAACACCTCAAAAATCAGCAACCAATAAGGTAATCGTCGTTATTTCAGACGGCGAAGACCATATAGAAGATGCTGTTGAAATAACAAAATCAGCTTATAAGCAAGGAATTAACACTTTCACTATCGGCATCGGCAGCAGCTTGGGCGTACCCATTCCCGTAAAAACACAAGGTGGAAAAACAGTGTATAAAAAAGACAAAGAAGGAAACACGGTAATGACCCGACTCAATGAAAATTTACTAAAAGAAATAGCGAAAACAGGCAATGGCACTTACATACATGCCACCAACGCCAATGTAGGTTTTGATATGTTATACAAAGAATTAGAGAAAATAGAAAAAAAAGAAATCGAAGATGTCATTTTCTCAAAATACAATAACTATTACTATATCCCTCTATGGATAGTATTTTTCTTACTCATCATCGAAACTTTACTGTATGACAGGAAAATAATCCGTTTATCTCATTTTTCTTGGATTAATAAACGCATTGCAAGTAGTATCCTTATTGTCTTCCTCTGTGGTATTTTCAGCTTACAAGCACAAACACGTGATGAGCTAAAACATTTAAGAAAAGGGAATAAATTATATTTTCAGGCTCAAGATTTGGAAAAAGAAGCCGACAAATTACAGCAAAAAAACAAAGAACTGAACCAAATAGAAAGTATAAAGAAAAAACAAGAAGCCCAATCTCTCTACGAAAAAGCCTCTACTTCCTATCTGAAATCCAACGCCTCAAACAGCGACTATTATAAAAGCATTTTCAATTTGGGATCTTCATTGTACAAACAAGGAAAATACGAAGATGCAGCCGCTTTATTCGATAAAATTAACAGTATGGATGCAATGGATAAAAAAACAAAAGCCAAAGCCTATCATAATTTAGGCAATAGCCTATTGCAACAAAAGAAATACCAAGAAAGTATTGATGCCTATAAAAACGCATTAAAAATCAACCCGTCCGATAAAGATACCAAATACAATTTAGAGTATGCTAAACGAATGATGGCAATACAGCAACAACAGCAACAGCAGCAACAACAACAAAATCAGCAACAAGACAAACAAGAAAAAAAAGAAGACAAAAACGAGCAACAACAGCAACAACAAGAACAAGATAAAAATAAAGAAAAAAACAAAGAAAAACGAGAAGAAAACAAACAGAAAAACAAAGATACTGAACGACAATTAGACGCATTACAGCAAAACGAAAGGCGTACGCAAGAAAAAGTAAAAGAAGCTGAAATGCGAAAAGTGAAAAAAGAAAAACAAGAAAAAGACTGGTAATATGAGGTGGATATTAACGATAAAAAAAGCACTATTTACTTTCTTACTGTTCACTTTCACAGCAGGATATGCACAAAACGTCCAAGTGAGAGCATCGGCACCGTCGAATGTAGCAGTAGGACAACAATTCAATCTTACGTATTCGTGTAGCGAAAAAGCCACTATTAACCTCCCCTACTTAGCCGATTTCGATATTTTGGGTGGTCCGCAAACTTCGTCGAGTTCGAGCATACAGATTATCAACGGACAAATGACATCTACTTCAAACTATTCTTACACTTACGTTTTACGAGCTAAAAAAGAAGGAACCTTTGAAATTCCATCTGCTGTAGCTGTCGTTGACGGGAAAAATGTACATTCAAATAAATTACAAATCAGAGTAAGTGCGGACAATACTCAATCATCAGGACAAGCAAACAAGCAAAATCCTTCGTCTCAAAGTCAAGGAATCAATGAAAAAGATTTTTTTATTAAAGCTTTCGTTTCCAATACCAACCCTTATGTCGAAGAAGAAGTAATTGTGCGATACAAATTATATTTACCAGCTCAAGTACAACGTTATCAAGCATCTATTCGTAAAAATCCGACATCTTCCGGATTTTGGACTTATGAACTAACGGATAGAAATGTAGAACCTCCTCAAACTACCGAAACTATTAATGGAACACAATATACGGTAATTGACATTTATTCTCTTGCTGTCTTTCCTCAAAAAAGCGGAAAACTTACCATTACACCTTTAGAAATACAAACCGTTGTGCAAATAGTAGTGCAAGCCCAAAGAAGCAATGACCCATGGGACGCTTTTTTCAATAATCCGTTTTTTGGTGGTGGAAGACTGCAAAACAGAGAGTTGACCATTCTTTCAAACGCTATTACATTGACGGCTAAAGAATTACCCAAGAACGCACCCGCTAACAATAGCGGATTAGTAGGTAACTTTAAAGTAAGTACAAAATTGAGCAGAAGCGAATTAACAACCAACGATGCCACTAATTTCACTGTCAGCATCAGTGGTAAAGGAAATATTCAACACATTGAAGCTCCTGAGATTCAATTCTCATCCGATTTTGACGTACAAGAGCCCATTATCAATGACGATATTCATAAAAGTCCGCAAGGCATTAGCGGAACCCGTACTTTTGAATACATCATTGTTCCACGCAATCCGGGCAATTTCACCATTCCCGCTATTTCTTTTTCTTATTTCGATAAAGCTAAAAATCAATATATTACATTAAAAACAGCAGAAAATCATTTAAAAATAAAAAAAGGAACGACGCAATCAAGTCAATACAGCAGTGTGGACAATAAGAAAAATGTGCAAATTATCGGCAAGGATATACGCTTTATAAAAACCAATCTCTCTTTGCAAAAACAAGCCCCCGTTTTTATCTTATCTCCTTACTATTGGACCGTATTTGCACTCCCCCTTATCTTATTCATTGTCTTTTTATTAATATTGAAAAAACAAATAAAAAAACGTAGTGATAGCGTAGCCATCAAAGATAAAAAAGCATCGAAAACGGCTCGTAAACGTCTGCAAGCTGCCGAAAAACTACTGACAACTAATAATGAAGAGGAATTTTACATGGAAATATCCAAAGCCTTATGGGGATATATAAGCGATAAATTCAATATTCCGTTGGCACAGCTATCTTTAGATACTGCTAAAGAAAAATTGGAAGAAAGAAAACTCTCCGCTACTTATATCAACGATTTTTTAGAAGTACTCAACCTTTGCGAATACGTACGATTTGCTCCCAACAACGATTTGACACCGCAAAAAATGTATGAAAAAACTTTCGATTTTATCACTACCATCGAAAGAGAATTGAAAAAAGGGAAATAAAGGTAGTATCCCAAAAAGTGTGTAATTTTTTACAACAACTATTCATCGGATAACGCCGAGTCATCCGATGAATAAGTTTTTAAATTTCGGATTATTTCTGTAATGTCAACTATCGTTTTATTTTATCGGAAGACGGAATGAATTGAGCTTTCAAATCAGGTGTTTCCATATCCGGATCTAAGGGATAAATAGGACGTACAAGACGCTTATAGTTCAATCGTAGTAAATCCTGATCTACGCCACCCGGTGTAAGAGCCATAATCCAATCGCCACGCATATTATAAAGTTCGGGTTCAAGGTATCCTATTTTTACAACCAAGATATCGGTTTCTCTCGGATTTAATCCCAATTTGACAAAATCTTCTTCATAAGAATAAACCATCCGTTTTTCTGTTACAATAATCGACATATTTCCACTTTTCACTACAACTTCGGTTTTTGCATTTGGATGTCCTTCGTAAATGGCAGTAATAGTTCCGCTGATTTTCACAGGTGGTGCAAATCTATTATCAACCACAGCACCTGCTGTAGCTTCGATAGTACCGCCCACACCAATTTCTTTCGCTTTTTTCACAAACTCTTCTCCGACAATCGAAGCATATATCAAAGATTTTCCATTCGGTTTATTGAGTCCGGGATGTTTCAACAGCTCAGTCAATGTCCAAGTAACATCTCCTGTTCCTCCTGCGGTTGGGTTATCACCCATATCACTGATAATAAACGGTTTTTTATCGCTTTGCAGAGCTTTTTTTATACACTCGTCTAAGTAAGTTGTCGGTGCTACAAACTCAAATTTATCTCGAACATCCCAAAAATACTTCGCTAATTTTTCCGCAGCTTTGCCTACGGCTTCTTTGTTATCACCATAAGCCATTACAACACCATGATTACGAGGTTCGTCTGCCCAAGGATAAGACATCCATATAGCTGCATCTATAACATCATCTTCGTTGATTACAGTAGGTATTTGTTCATACAAACTTTTTCCCGGCTCTATACGGGTACTTGTTTTTTCGCCCGGCAACAGAATAGGAACACGAATCCACGCCTTATAAGCCGGCTTGCCTTTGCCGCTTTCCAATCTGTCAAGAAGATTTGTTAACGCTCTTTTTTTGGATTCGATGGCATCTTCATGAGGTGCAAGTCGGTAGCAAGTTATCAAATCCGTGTTTTGTGCCAATCGTGGCGATACGCTACCATGCAAGTCCATAGAAGTAGATATCAGTACATCCGTACCTACCAACTCTCTTATTCTCACTAAAAAATCGCCTTCAGGGTCATCTAATCCCTGAACACTCATCGCTCCGTGAATATCAAAAAAGATACCGTCTAAGGGAAGAGCCTCTTCAAGCATGCTTAGTGTTTTAGTAACAAGCGATTCATACGCTTCACGCGTAACTATTCCTCCCGGCATAGCATGTCCGCGAAGTGTGGGAAACCAAACGGCTCTATCCATTATTCCCGAGTCGGGAGCAAAAAACGGATAATAAGTAAATACGCTATCGCCTATTCTCGCTTTAAATGCTTCTTCATGCGTTATCCCAGGCGAAAATGTACTCGACTCAATAGCAATTCCGGCAATTGCTACACGTGGTAGTGCCTCTTGATTTGTTTTTTTGTTTGTACAAGCTGATAAAAGTAGCAAATTTCCAATTAGTAAAGTTAGGATTAATCTATTCATATCTTTTAATTTTCATATAATTATATTACTTTAATATCAATTTTACTATTATAAAACAGACAAACTGCCTTTATTATTGTATCTATATCGAATATATCTTAAAAAAATTTTCGAACAGGCTTCTTTACTTCCTTTGCGGTTAAAAATTTAGAAATTAGAAATTAGAAATTAGAAATAAATGTCATGTGTCATGTCCTGAAAAAACTTGACACATTATTATACATTAATAATTAGTGGAAATTTACGAACGGAATTCTTTGCGTTCTTTGCGGTTAAAAAGAATGAACAATTACGAATTGACGCTTCGAGAGCCTCAGCGTCCCCTAATACCCCTCTAAATCTCCCCACTTGGAGCGAAGCGAAAAGCATGAGTACCTTAATGTAAAATTCAAACAGCCCCACGAATAAAGGGGGAGACTTTGGTTCACAGCGTATTGCAAGTTTGTTGCGTTGTAGGTTAATTTTTTATATTATTTCGTTTTGCAAAAGTATACTTTTATTTATTTTCTTGCTCTTTTTTATAATAAATTTAAGGAAATTAAAAAAAATAAGATGGGACACTGCCGGTTTTTTTTGATAAATTATTTAATTGATTTTGCTCTTATAGGACTTTCACTGATATTGTAATCAACATAAAAGACTGATTGCAAATAATCTTCAATAAAAACTTCAAAATATTTAGGTTTTAATATTGGGGTATTAGCTCCTGCGATACTTTCTTGTTTAAAAAAAGTTGTATCTGTTCGGTTGATTTTTTCTATAATAAAATCTGATTGATTGATTTTGGTGTTATTCCACCTATCAATAACATAAATTTTTTTATTTTCCAAAGGGTTGAAAATAAAATCAACCGAACTTGTTTCTGATTTGTATATTCTTACAAAATCACTATTTTCTGAAAATGAAAAAACACTGTCTTTGCTGAAAACAATATATCCATAATTATTGAATAGTGGTTTATAAACTTTCATATATGTTTCTATCTGTGGAAAATAATATGTTTTATATTTTTCAAAATTTGTAGAAGCATAAGTATATACAAAAAATAGTGTAACAGCTAACAACAAAAACAGTGAAAAAAATATAAACTTCTTCATATTTATCTCTTATTTTTTAAGTGTCCCCCTCTATTAGGACAGTTTTTTTTTAATATTTTTATTTTTTTAACGTTGCAAAAGTATACTTTTATTTGTTTCAATCAATAAAAATTAAATATTTACCTCTCTTTTATTTTTTTACCGCAGAGTTTCTTTGCATTTTTTGCGGTTAAAAAGGTAGAATTTAGACAGAATTGTCATTATTTTGAAAATGAATTATCTTTTTATAAGACAGATTGGCTAATTGAATTGGTTGGTAGTGATGTAATGTTATTATATTTTACTATTTTTTTTAGTGGAGGATAACGGATTCGAACCGTTGACCCTCTGCGTGCAAGGCAGATGCTCTAGCCAGCTGA
>JAAYQB010000112.1 GCA_012519525.1 Bacteroidales bacterium
CCTTGCTTGTCGCTAAAAATCATAAACTCCTCCTTTTAGGGCTTCGCCCTAACGTTCGTCAAACAGTATGATTTTTTTAACGCTCCAAGCGGCGTCTGTTTTTAACGTAAAATATCCGAGGCGGAAAGAAAACTCTTTACAAACAGTTCGTTTTGACTTCTATTGCTTACTCTCATTTTCATCATTTGCTCTCGTTTTGGTTTTTAAAAAGCATAAGGTGGTACACTACCAGTATTTATGGTCCTGGTGCTCTGAATTTATTTTTTTCTTTATCCGATATATATATACTTTATCAGTTATCACACTATCCCAAGTTGGTATTAAAGGTGTTCGTTTATCAAAATATAAGCCGTCCGCCGTTTTAGTCAAGTAAGGCGAGTGTTGCAAATCCTTTAATTTTTTTTGATACACTATAATATAATCATAAAACTCATAATCAAGATTTTTTACTATATTATAAGCATAAGTAGAATCGTAACCTTGTTGCGGAGGGTATCTTTGCTTGTAGTAATCTGTTAAAAAATATATAAATCTTTCTTCATTTTGTATGTAATGATAAGAAAACCACTGAGAATTATCAAAACTTTCATTAGGTTTATCTATCTCTTCTACGAATTCAAAAGAAACTTTGCGTGGATAATAATAATATAAAATACATAATCCGACAACAAACACAACCGTTGTAACAATATATAACAATTTCTTTTTCATTTGATTATTTATTAAGTGTCCCCCTCTATTAGGACAGTTTTTTTTATTTGTTAATATTTTTATTTTAAAAAGAACTTCATCTTTAAGGTTGCAAAAGTATACTTTTATTTGATTCAATAGAAAAAAATAAAAAATATACCTCTCTTTTGTTTTTTTATCGCAGAGTTTCTTTGCGTTCTTTGCGGTTAAAAAGGTAGTATCTCAAAAAATGTATCCCCGATTTATCCAATGAGTGAAAAAATCAAAAACACGTAGTTCTTAGTTAATAAATAGGTTAATTTTGAGTTGAGTCGGTTAATAATAGCAATTAAAATAAAAAATAGAGTTAATAATTTAATTATCAACTCTATTTTTCGTACCCGAGGCCGGGATCGAACCGGCACGAGTTTAACCTCATCGGTTTTTGAGACCGACGCGTCTACCAATTCCGCCACTCGGGCTTAAAGGGCTTACAAAAGTAGTTTTTTTTTGGATATAAATTACACTTTGAGAGCTACTTTTTTGCACATATAAAAATATTTTTTATAAAAATCTGATTGTCAGCGAAATAATTTTTCACAAAAACATAGATTTTATAAATATAATTCTATACTTTTGCAAAAAATTTAAAAATCGTATAAAAGCATAAAAAAAGATGTATTGGACCTTAGAATTAGCTTCTAAATTAGAAGATGCACCTTGGCCGGCAACCAAGGAAGAATTAATAGACTACGCCATACGTTCGGGCGCACCATTGGAAGTTGCTGAAAACTTAAGAGAGATTGAAGATGAAGGTGATATCTATGAAACGATAGAGGATATATGGCCGGATTATCCTTCTAAAGAAGACTTCTTTTTTCATGAGGATGAATATTAATTTAAACTTTCAACAAAAAAGAGGGAGTGTGTTTTTGAATATACTCCCTTTTTAATTCTTTTTTTATGGACTATTTTCTTGTAAGGATTTTTTCTTAAAAGAAAAAGATGTAATTTTGCATATTCGTTTAAAATTAATAAAGAAAAAAAGAAAAACTTATTAAAAGTGGTGAATAAAAGAGGATTTATACTTCTTATATGGGTTGTATTATTGTGTAGAATGGAAGTTTTTGCTGTTACTTTTATTCCTCCCGGAACAACATCTTTGGATAAAAAAGCAGGAAGTTATATTGATGTTGCGGAAATTACCGTTCACGATTGGTGTGAATATTTGCAATGGCTAAAGGCAAACAAAGGCATACGTTCGGAAGAATATATCAATGCTTTGCCGGATTCTGCTATTTGTGAAAAACTATACGGTGCCGTTCGTTATTTTCAACACCCTAAATATAGAAATTATCCTATTGTCGGACTTACTTATGAGCAGGCAACCAATTACTGTCAATGGAGAAGCGATAGAGTGAATGAAAAAATGAAAAAAGGGAAAGTAATTTATACCTTACCCGATGTGTATGATTTACAAATGGCTTATAAAAAACAGAAAAGCCCTAAAAAACTTCCTTCGACAATTGTTCCTGTAAATAAAAAAAGTAGAAAAATCAGCGGCATTGGTTATAATGTACAAGAATATACAGCCGACCCTAATGTTGTATTGATAGGGATGGAAGGAAAATCGCTCATGTTCGACGATTTTACGGGAGTTAATCATTTGTTAGGTTTTCGATGCAAGGCTTTAATAATAAAATAATAATAGATGTTGTTAAATTATAGAAATAAAAAATATTTACTTGTATTAGTCCTGTTAGGCTTGTGTTTATTGTTTATTTCTTGCCGAGAGAAAAAGAAGAAAACAACACCTAAGGTAGATAAAAAAGAAATAAGAGACATTCGGGAAAAAATGGATGTCAAGATATTGCGTTATGAAGAGCAATTGTTTACTATGAATCAGGATAGCATGGCGCAAATATTAGAAAGATTAAAAAATGACTATGCCGTGTTTTTAGGCGAACATCCGTCCACACCCGAAAACATTAAACAATTAAAAAATTTCATTAATTACAGTGTACATCAAAAAGTATATAAGGAAATAAAGAAACAATATCCCGATTTAAAAGATTTGGAAAAAGCATTTACTTCGGCATTTTCTTTCATTCAATACCATTTTGCGGAAACGACTTTTCCGAAAATTTATACCGTATTATCGGGCTTTAACTTTGAAAGACCTATTATTTATGAAGACACTTTTCTGATTATCAATATTGATATGTATTTAGGTGCCGACTACGCTTATTATAAAAGATTAGGAGGCATGGTTCCTCAGTTCATTATTAATCATTATTCTAGAGAATATATAATGAGAGACTGTATGAGAGAAATGGCATATAAATACATGAAATACAATTTCAACACAAATTCTTTACTCGAAGAAATGCTGATTGAGGGCAAACGTTGGATGTTTGTCGAAATGACATTGCCCGACTTACACGATACGATTATTGCAGGATATACACTTGAAAAACTACAATGGGCTGAACAAAACGAATCGAATGTTTGGACATACCTAATTAATAAAGAATATTTGTATTCAAACGACAATATGATGATAAAAAAACTGATATACGAAGCCCCTTTTACCGCTTATTTTGGGAATAATTCGCCGGGACAAATAGGAACTTGGATAGGTTGGCAGATATGTCGTTCGTGGATAAAAAACAATCCGGATAGAAAAATTACAGACTTAATGAATGAGAAAGACCCTCAAAAAATATTAAAAGAATCAAAATACAAACCTCGTAAACAATAAAAAACAGTAAAAATAATGATGTTGCTGATAAGTTTTTTTAAAATTAGTTTTGTTGATATATTAGATATTATATTCGTTGGAATTTTATTTTATCAATTATATCGCTTAGTTAAAGGAACAGCTGCATTAAATATTTTTATTGGGCTACTATTGTTTTATATTTTATGGAAAATAGTTGTTTTATTTCGTTTAAATTTACTTTCCGAAATATTCGGTCAGTTTATAAGCGTAGGAGTGTTAGCGTTAGTGGTTGTTTTTCAACCCGAAATACGTAAATTCCTTTTGTTTATAGGTAGCAAGAATCCCCTTAAAAAAGCCAATATTTCGATATGGAGAGAACGAACGGAAAAAGAGGAATACCCTAAAATAAATACCATTGTCAAAGCCTGCCAGCGGATGTCAGCGTCTAAAACAGGAGCTTTGATAGTCATCACAAAAGAACATCTATTGGAAGAATATATACAAACGGGTGAAGTAATTAATGCCAGAACATCTTTGGATTTAATCGAAACTATTTTTTTTAAAAACACACCCTTACACGACGGAGCGTTGATTATTACTAAAAAAATGATGATTGCAGCACGATGTGTTTTACCGATTACGCGTCAGAATGATGTGCCGTCTAATTTGGGCTTACGACACAGAGCCGCTTTAGGAATTACCGAACATGCGGATTGCGTTGCTATTGTCGTTTCGGAGCAAACAGGTAAAATTTCGGTTTGTTGCGAAGGGAGAATTAATCAAAACATAACGGTCGATGATTTAAAACTTATATTAAGAAAACATTTTATAACACAAGGAATAAAAGAAAAAGTAAAAAAATAACATAAAAAACATTATTAGATTATGGAAAAATTTAAAAATTATATCAACGGACAATGGGTTGATGCTGTATCAGGAAAAACGTTTAAAAATATTAGTCCTGCTAATCAAGAAGACATTATTGGCGAATTTGCCTTTTCGGAGCAAGTAGATGTGGATAATGCAGTGGCAGCAGCTAAGGCAGCTTTTGAAACATGGCGATTGGTGCCTGCACCTAAGCGTGGAGATTTATTGCGTAAAGCGGGCGATATTTTTAATCGTAGAAAAAAAGAGTTGGCTCGCATAATGACACGCGAAATGGGAAAACCTACTTTTGAAACGGAAGGCGATGTGCAAGAAGCAATAGACACTGCTTATTATGCAGCTTCGGAAACTCGTCGTTTGTTTGGAAATACCGTTCCAAGCGAAATGGAGAATAAGATGAATCTTTCGTTTCGTGTTCCAATAGGAGTAGTAGGAGTGATTACTGCATGGAATTTCCCCATAGCAGTTCCTTCGTGGAAAATATTACCTGCTTTAGCAGCCGGCAATACGGTAGTGTTTAAACCGTCGAAAGATGCGCCGCATTCGGGAGTTATTTTTGCGGAAATTATGGAAGAAGCAGGCTTCCCAAAAGGCGTATTCAATGTCCTTCTCGGTACCGGAAGCATGGGCGATATGATAGTTAATCATCCCGATGTAAAAGTTGTCGGCTTTACAGGCTCGACTGAAATCGGTTGTAAAATTGCCGAAGTATGCGGACGATTAAACAAGAGAGTTTCTTTGGAAATGGGAGGTAAAAATGCTCAAATCGTTATGGAAGACGCTAATTTAGAGTTGGCATTAGAAGGAGTTTTATGGGGAGCATTCGGAACAACGGGACAACGCTGTACGGCAACTTCCCGATTGATAGTACATAAAGATGTGTATGATAAATTTTTGAAGATGTTGAAAGAACGCACCGAAAAACTTAAAATCGGAGACGGATTGCAAGCGGGAACGGAGATGGGACCGGTTATTCACATGAAATCGCTCGAAAACTGTGAACGTATTGTAAAAGTTGCAGTAGGAGAAGGTGGAAAATTAATTACGGGAGGCAAACGATGCAGTGAACCGGCATTACAAAAAGGATGTTTTTTCCAACCGACCATTATTGCCGATGTCGACGAAAAGCATACTATTTTTAACGAAGAAATTTTTGGTCCCGTATTGTGTGTTGCCAAAGCCGATTCGTTTGAACATGCTATATTTTTACAAAATCATTGTGAATATGGTCTTTCCGGTTCAATTTATACGAAAGATGTCAATAGAGCATGGGTGGCGGCTCGCGAAATCCAAACAGGAATTTGCTATATCAATGCTCCCACTATAGGTGCTGAAGCACACATGCCCTTCGGTGGAGTAAAAGGAACAGGCAACGGACACCGTGAAGGCGGTTGGACGGCTTTCGATATTTTTACGGAGTGGAAAACAGTTTATTTCGACTATTCCGATAAACTACAAAGAGCACAAATTGATAATTATTAATACTTATCAATTACGTGTATTTGGGAGGTAATATTTTTTTCTTTGCTTAAAATGAAAGTTTTTTTAATAAAAACATAAGATATTAAGAAAAAAATATTACCTTTGCAAAAAAATGTTTATAATGAAACATCTATATTTAATTATTGTTATATTTATCACTTCTTTGGGAATTTCTTATTCTCAAGTGTCTGAAATAGGCTTGGCTGGAGGTGTTTCCTTTTATTTAGGCGATATTAATCCATCAGGAGTGTTTAAAGGTTCGCGACCTGCGGGAGGTATTATTTATCGTTACAATATTAATACATTATTGGCATTTAAGTCCTCGGTTTTGTTTGGACGTATAGGTGCTAACGATGCCGATTATGGAAAAACAGCTGATGCGAAAGCGCGTAACTTAAGTTTTGTATCTCCTATTTCTGAAATATCGGCTCAAATGGAGTTGAATTTTTTAAGATTGTACAATGAAGAAGGAAAAAATCCGATAGCTCCTTATATATTTGCAGGAGTTGGAGTTTTTTCTTTCAATCCTCAAGCACAATCTCCTACTGATGGGAAATGGTACGACTTGCAAACACTCGGAACAGAAGGACAAGACCTTAATCAACCGGGTTATGATAAAAAACGATACTCTTTAGTGGGCGTAAGTATTCCGTTCGGAATAGGCGTGAAATATAATTTCCTTAAATATTATTCTGTAGGGCTTGAATGGGGTATGCGTCTGACTTTTACCGACTATATAGATGACGTTAGTACTGTTTATGTAGCCGATAGCATATTAAGAATTTTTCGAAACCCTGTTGTTGCCGAGTTAGCCGATCCTGTTGATGCACATAGCAAACATATTCCCGGAACTGCAAGAGGTAATGCTCAAACAAAGGATTGGTATTCTTTTGCGGTAGCTACATTTACCTTTAAATTGCATTACAAAAAAGGATGTTCTGCTATGGGCGTTAAATCATCACGTATGGGCAATAAACGCAGATAAATATTTTTTATAAATATTTATTATGGTATCCATTGATGATATAAAACAAAAGACTATTCCATCTCATATCGCCATTATCATGGATGGAAACGGACGCTGGGCTAAGCAGCAAGGGAAAGACCGTATATTTGGTCATTATCAGGGAGTTGAATCGGTAAGGGAAGCCATTAAAACCTGTGCGGAAGTAGGCGTCAGCTATTTGACGGTTTATGCTTTTTCTACGGAAAATTGGAATCGAGACCCGGCAGAAGTCAACGCACTCATGTCTTTGTTTGTCGATGCTTGTATCAAAGAAAAGGATAGTTTATACGAAAACAATATATGTGTCAAAGCCATAGGCGATATTGAGATGTTGCCGACAGATTGTCAAAAGCAATTGCAAGCATTGATAGATAAAACACAATTCAATACAGCTCTTACTTTTGTTATTGCTATTAGCTACGGTTCTCGTTGGGAAATAAGTCGTGCCGCACGTTTGATAGCCGAAGATGTGAAAAACAATCAATTAGATGTAAATGACATCAATGAAAATACATTAGAAAAATATATACAAACCTATCAATTGGGCATTCCTGACCCGGATTTGCTGATAAGAACAAGCAGTGAATATAGGATTAGTAATTATTTGTTATGGCAACTTGCTTATACTGAACTTTATTTTACAAAAGTGTTGTGGCCCGATTTTACAAGAGAAAATTTGCTGAAAGCCATTGATGATTTTCAACGTCGTACTCGTCGTTTTGGAAAAACAAACGAGCAAATTTTCAATCAAACGAAATAAACAGATAAATTTAACGTTAATTGAAAAATAATTTTAATATAGATAGAGATAAATATTATATGCGAATAGCACACTCTCTTTTAGTCGGAATTCTATGTTTTTTTCCGTTTGTAAACCTTTTATCTCAAGTTAATTTACAAAACGAGACTCATATCCATTTGAATTACCTGAATCCCGAAGAATATGAAGTAGGAGGTATTACTTTTAGTGGAAATGCTGTTTGCGACCCTCGAAGTTTAGGATTTGCTGTAGGGGATAAAATTAAAATTCCCGGAGAAAAAATTACCAAAACAATCGAAAGATTGTCAAAAATGGGATTGTATGAAGATAATATTCAAATTACTGTTACAAAAATCGAAAATAAGCTGATATTTTTAGATGTCTATTTGGAAGAAGTCCCTCGATTGATGGGATTTACTTACAAAGGAGTTAAAAAATCGGATATTGACGAGTTTGACAATAAGATTAATTTATCGCAAGGCAAAGTGGTGAATGAAAATCTTAAAGCCGTCGTCAAAAACATTATAAGAAACTATTATATAGACAAAGGTTATTATTTTACACAAGTCGAGATAGAAGAAGAAAGAGACAGTTCCAACCATAATCTTGTTACGTTGATTATTGATGTGAAAAAAGGCAAGAAAACAAGAATTAATGAAATCATATTTCATGGAACCGAACAGGTAGAACCCATCAAATTATACGCTGCCATGAAAGAAACCAAAGCGAAATTTATCTTTCGACCTTTTAATAAAATAGATACGGCTATCGTTGATTTCTTTAAAAACCACGATAAATACAAAGGGAAAGATTTAAAAGACTTAACTTTAGATTATTTTCAAAAAAGAATACGTTTTCGTTTTAAAGGTTCAAAGTTTAAAGAAGATAATTACGATACGGATAAAGAAAACATCATTTCAAAATACAATGAGTTAGGCTATAGAGATGCTTATATAGTGAAAGATACGTTTTATCTCGATCAAAATAAAGACCTGAATATCGAAATTTATATAGAAGAAGGAAAAAAATATTACTTTAGAAATATCACTTGGGTAGGAAATACAAAATATTCTTCCGATGTATTGTCTAAAGTTTTAAATATCAACAAAGGAGATGTTTATAATACGGTTTTATTAGAAAGAAATCTAAGTATGAATCCGGAAGGAATGGATGTTAGTACTTTGTATTTAGACGACGGTTATCTTTTTTTTAATGCAGTTCCTATTGAAAAATTAGTGGAAAACGACTCTATAGATATAGAAATACGTATAGTAGAAAAAAATCCTGCTATTATTAATAAAGTTTCGGTGTCGGGTAATACACGAACGGGCGATGAGGTGATATTAAGAGAATTGAGTACTATGCCCGGAGAAAAATTCAGTCGTTCCGATGTTATACGTTCACAACGACAGCTATTGCAATTGGGTTATTTTAATCAAGAAAAAATGAATGTGATTCCCAAAGCCAACGAAACCGACGGTACTGTCGATTTGGAATATGTGGTAGAAGAAGCCTCGTCCGATCAATTAGAGTTATCGATAGGCTGGGGGAGTAATCAGTTTATTGCCAGCGTTGGTGTATCGTTTAACAACTTCTCTTTCAGAAAATTATTTAAGAAAAGTGCATGGACGCCTATCCCAAGTGGAGACGGACAAAGATTAGCGCTTCGAGTTTATGCCAATACCTATTATCGTCAATATGGATTTTCGTTTACAGAACCTTGGTTGGGAGGAAAAAAACCGAATGCATTTACCTTTTCGTTTTCTCATACCAATTTTACCAATGGACAATCGGAATCGAGTGCTAACTATCAGCGTATGCGAATTGCAAATGCTGCTGTAGGACTTACAAGTCGTTTGAAAATTCCTGACGATTACTTTATGATGTCCAATACCATTTCTTATCAGTATTATGATGTGAAAAATTATCCTTATTTTATCATTATCAACGGATATTCGCATGGATTAAGTTATAATTATTCTTTGATACGAAATTCGTTAGATGCGGTAATTTATCCGAGAAACGGTTCTGAAATGCTCTTTTCATTGCAGTTTACTCCTCCTTATTCTTTGTTCTCCAACAAAGATTATTCTTCGATGGAACCCAAAGATAAATACAAATGGCTTGAGTACCATAAATGGAAATTCAATATATCTTATTATTTAAATATAGTTGATAATCTTGTGCTTAGTGTAAGAGGAAAATTCGGATTTTTAGGACATTATAACGCAGCTTTAGGCGATACTCCATTCGAGCGTTTTTATTTGGGAGGAAGCGGATTATCGTCAACTTATATTTCAGATGGGCGAGAAGTTATAGGAATGAGAGGGTATGCCGATGAATCATTGACGCCTACTCGCGATGGAAATGCGATAGGAGGAACAATTTATCAGAGATTTACATTTGAATTACGCTATCCTATTTCTTTAAATCCCTCAGCGACTATTTTTTTATTGGCTTTCTTAGAAGCAGGAAACAACTGGCTAAATGCCGAAACATATAAGCCGTTCGACCTTTATCGTTCTGCCGGCGTTGGAGCAAGAATTCACTTACCTATGTTTGGAATGCTTGGATTAGATTGGGGATACGGCTTCGACAAAGTAGCAGGAAATCCTTCGGCAAGTGGCAGCCAGTTCCATTTTTCAATTAATCAATCAATAGACTAAAAATTATTTATTAACATTTAAATCATTATAGAATATGAAAAAATTTTTCTTAACCGCAGTAATTATAGCTTCACTAATAGTGGCTAAAGCTCAAAAGTATGCTTACATTGATTCCGAATATTTGTTAAAAAATATTCCAAGTTATGTTGAAGCTCAAGCAGAATTGGACAGATTGTCTATCGAATGGCAAAAAGAAATCGAAGCTAAGTTTAAAAAGATTGACGAAATGTACAGAAAGTATCAGCAAGATGTTGTAGTTTTGCCCGAAGATGCCAAACAGAAAAAACAACAAGAGATTATCAATGCTGAACAAGAGGCAAAAGAACTTCAAAAAACAAGATTTGGCACCGATGGAGATTTGTATAAGAAAAGAGAAGAATTAGTTAAACCTATTCAAGACAGAGTGTTTACGGCAATAGAAGAATATGCTCGTGAGCGAGGTTATGCTTTTATATTTGATAAAGCAGGAGCTATGACTATCGTTTATGCAGACGCTAAATACGATATCAATGATGAAATCTTGTCGAAATTAGGTATAGTTGCAGGAAGCAAATAACAATTTAAAATTTTAAAGATATGATTATTTTTGTAGCAAACATTCCTTTCAAATCTCGTAGTAGAGAATTAAGAGAGTTATTTGAAGAACATGGAACAGTCGAAAAAGCGTATATTATTTTCGATAAAGTAAAACGCTATAGCAAAGGTTATGGTTTTGTTGAAATGCCCAATGAAAATGAGGCAAAAGAAGCTATCGAGAAATTAAATGGGTTTTCGTTAAAAGGAAAAAATCTTGTTGTAACAGAAGCTACATCAACAAAGAAAAGTGCAGAAAATCAAGAGGAAGAAGATAAGGATTTTGCATAGTTAACCGATTAAACTCAAAGTTAGTTAATTTGCTTTTATTAAATTGACCCCACCTAACCTCCCCACTTGGAGCGAAGCGAAAACGTAAGTTCAGCGAAGCTAAAGCATGAGTACCTTACTATAAAATTTAAAACAGCTTCACGAATAAGTGGGGAGGGATTTGGTTTTCATTGTATTGTAAGTTGATTGCGTTGCTTACTCATTGACCCCACCCCAGCCCTCCCCTAAAAGGGAGGGGGTGATTATCAATATATTGCAAGTTAACAGCGTTGTATATTACATTTAAATTTTATTGGTTTAGAAAAATGGTTTTATTATAACTATTTGTTCCTCAATCTCCTCCCCATTTGGGGAGGTTGGGAGGGGTTGGGGGAGATTTAGAGGGGTAATAAGGAGAGGCTGGGAGGGGTTGGGGGAGTAAAAAAATAATAAAATATTTAATTTTTTCAGAACATAACAGACATCGGTCAGAGTCAAAACACCTATATTATGGTATAGCCTTTTTGTTTATAGTGTTTCATTATCTATTATGCGTTGTTTGAAAATACGTCTTTCTCTTTCAATCTCTTGTTCTAATTCTTTTTCCGATGGCAAATAAGGTAAATATTTATTGGCAAAAAGTTGTTTATTATCATTTAAAACGGAATATTTTGCTATGGTTCGGTCTGTTTCGGTACATAGTAAAATACCAATCGTAGGATTATCGCCTATTCTTTTTTCTAAATCATCAAACATTCTTACATACATATCCAACTGTCCAATGTCTTGATGTGTGAGCTTATTAGTTTTCAATTCTATGATTACAAAGCATTTAAGTATATAATTATAAAATACAAGGTCAATAAAGAAATCGGCAGTTTCCGTGCGTACGTGTTTTTGTCTGGCAACGAAAGCAAATCCTTTTCCGAGTTCCAACATAAAATTTTGCAGATTGTCAATCAACGCTTGTTCCAATTGATTTTCGGTATAAGCATATTTTACGGGAATATTCAAAAATTCCAACACGGTTGGATTTTTTATAAACTCATAGCTATCTTGTTGAAAATCTTTTGTTTTTTCCTTCATTTCCAATTCAACTTCTTGTGAAATTTGCGATGAAATCAGGCGTTGGTAATAGAGGGTGTCAATATTTCTTTCCAAGGTGCGAACCGACCAATTTTGTTCTGCTGCTTCTTTTAGGTAGTATTGTCGAGCGTTAGTATCAGGCACTCGCATTAATAATTGAAAATGAGACCAACTCAATTTAGCAGACAGTGTCTGCTGAATTGAAGAAAAGTCGGGAAAATTAAGATAAAACAGTCGAAAATTACGGATATTGGTTTCCGAAAAGCCTCGTCCTAAACTGTTTGAAAGTTCAATAGATAACGATTTTATGATTTCGGCACCATATTTGGCTCTTTCCTCACCTTCTTGCTCATGTTCTACAATTCGTTTGCCGACTAACCAATATGCCTCAACCATAGCAAAATTAGTCGCAGAATATGCTTTTTGCCTCGCTTGTGCGAGAATCTGTTTTATGTCTTCGATAAATTGATTATAACTCATATTCTTTTTTTTTTTCAACTTTAAGATGATTTAGTTAATTGCATGTCTTTTGATTTTTCGTTTTGCAAAAATATACTTTTATTTGTTTCAACAGATAAATAAAAAGATTTTGCTGAAGTTTTTTCTTTTCGTTATTATATACTACTTTGTTATTTTTTAACCGCAAAGAACGCAAAGATACTACGCAAAGGACGCAAAGAATATCCCGCTCATTTCGACAAGTTCAATGTGCGGTTCGGATATTGGGGTAATGAAGGGCAGGGGTGTGGTCAATGAGTGAAAAAAATTACTAAGTTTGAGTCGGTCAGTGGTGATAAAAAAAAGAGTGTTCGTTGTCGAACACTCTTTTTTTAGTATGAATTTAAGGATTATTGATTTTTGCAGGGAGTTTTATTTTCTCCTTCATGATGTTTGCAATGATTTTTTTGTTTGCAACAACCAAATTCATCAATAAGAGCTTTTTGTCCTTCGATATCTAATTGATCAAAGTTTGCCCATTTTGCTTTAAATTCTTCTCTTTTTGCTTTCATTTCAGCTTCTCTTGCATCCATTTCAGCCATTTTCTCGTTAATTTTTTCTTTCTTGTAAGCAATTAGTTCAGCTTTTTTTTCGGGTGTTTGGTTGTCCCAATCTTTCCAAGCCTCACAGTTTGCTTTTTGTTCAGGCGACATTTCTTTGCAGTTTTTGTGTTCACCTTCTTTTTTGTGATGTTGGCATTCTGCTTGATTTTCACTTTGCTCTGTTGTTTCTTTTTTGTCTTGAGCATTCGTACATGCTGCTGTAATGAAGAATAGAATAGCTAATGTTGCTGTTAATCGTTTCATAATGTTTTGATTTTATTTATTTAATTTAATTTTGTGATTGTTGTATACAAAAACAGTGCCTTTTTTTTGAGGGCTTTATTGGAAGTGTTTTTTTTCGTTTGAAAAATCCAAGTAAGGAAATGTTTCTAAAAGTTTGTTTATTTTTACTAAAAACTTGTTTTTAAATTTTTTAGCTGCTTCAGTATTTTCATTTTTAATGTTATGATGATAAGCATTCGTGATTTCATCAATTTGTCGGTTAAGTTTTTGAGTTTCTTCGCTAAAGTAAGTTTGTGAAAAAATATTCCATATATAATCAATTGATAGAGGCGAAGGGTGAATATTGTCGAGTTGATAAAAGCGGTAATCGCGTAAGTCGTCCATCATAATTTCGAAAGCGGGAAAGTATTCCGTTGATTCATAGGTGTTAAGTAGGTCATCGATAGCAATGCGTAAATGTGCTTTGCTTAAACTGTTTTCGATAAAGCTGTCTTTTATATAACGTACGGGACTTAATGTGAAGATTATTTTAATGTTAGGCTTGATATGTTTGATGTTGTCAATGCTTTCTTTTAAAATTTGACTTATTTCATGGTTGTTTAAGTGTATTTTATGAAATGTATCGGCAGGCAGTTTATGACAGTTGGCAACAATTTGTCGGGTTGATTTTAGTTGATAAGCAATGCTGCTTCCTAAAGTAATCAGCAAAAAGTCGGCTGTTTTTAGAAAGGCTTTGCTTGCAAGAAATTGTTGATTGATGTTGCGAAGACAATCTTGTTGATTGCTATGTGAAAAATCGCTATGGTGCTGAAAACTGAACCATTCTTCATTATGGAAAAATACATCTTCTTCCGTAAATTTTTCTTTAAAAACGAGATTGTTAAGGCATTGAGCTATGGAAGCCGGATTGTATAAGACGCCAAAAGGATTGAGAAGAAGTTGAAATTTGTTTTCGATTAGTTTTTTGCCTATATTTTCAGCAAAACAAGAGCCTATCATTAAAAGTTTGTCTTGATGATTTATCAATGTGTTGCTTCTAAGGATTTGGATTTCGGTGCGAAAATTATTGTTTATCATAAGCTATTCGGTAGTGAGATAAGGGATTAATTTATTATACAATTCGTTGTAAATTCTTGTTTTTGTTTTAAAGTCTTCCAAAGAAGTAAACAGACCTTTGTTGGTACGTAGTTGTACAATGGTTTTGGCTAAATAATAATCTATATAAGGATGTGTTATAAGTTCTTTTATGCCAGCCTTATTGATGTTTAATTTTTTTATACTATGTTCATCTATAGTAATATAAGGGATTATTTGTTGATAGCGTATGCTGTCAATTCCATATATTTCTTGCAATTGTTCTTTGGCGACAAAGCCTCCTAAGCGGTTTCGGTAGGTAATAATGCGTGAAGCTGTTTTGGCACCGATACCGGGAATGTTAAGCAAATCAATGCTATCGCAAGAGTTGATTTCTATTGGCGGAAGCGACAACAATACGGATTTACGGGCTTTATTCCATGTTTCTGTCGTTGTGTCTTTTGGAATAGTGATATATGGCTCTAAAATGGCGTATTCATCTTCGGAAATGCAATACATTTTTTTAAGGTCTTCTTTTTTGTAAAATTTTCCTCCTTTGGCTTCATAGTTTTTAATGCTTTTGATTTGTTGTTTAGTAAGACCTAATTTTTCCCATTCCTTTTCTGATAAATTGTTGGGATTGAAAGGAAAAGGATTAATTGACAGTTGTGCAACCGATTGGTCGATATTATAGAAATTGACGGTTTTTTCCGAGTAAGTTTTTTTATAAATTTCACTTAATGAGTCTTTGATAAATAATTGACGAGCATAAAAAGCATCTACTTTTCTTTTAACGTCATCGTTTAAGCTTTTCGAAACATCTCTTTTTTCAATAAAATAAGGCAGGCTAATACGAAATACAATTATTAATAGCAGTACGATAAGTAATACGAATAATCCTCTTCTTTCTGTTGTGCTAAAATCAAAAAAGCGTTGCAGACCGGATAAAAATACACGCTTCTTTTTTGTTTGCATAAGTTTTTTAATTTATTGAAATACTACTACTTAAAATAAAGTCATTTGTGTTCCTTGTTCTTTTTCCATATTGGATGGCTCGGCAGGCGTTACGTTGTTTTCTTCTTCTATTAGCTCGTTTTCGCTATCTGTTTTTTTGCTTTCTTTTTCAGGAGGAGTATAGGGGAGAGCTTCCATTTTTTTTAAAGAAACAATGTTGTCGATAGCAATGCGTTTTCCGCGTGCTTTCATATTCATCACTTGAACGTAATCGGCTACTTGGATAATAGTGCTTTGTTTTTCGTTTTTGTTTTTAGAAATTACTTCTACTTGCGGCAAATAGTCAAGACTGAGGTAGTGTAAACTTGCTTTGGTATTGCCGTTCAATAAGTCTGTTTTTTTATCGCTAACTTTTGGCAATGATCGTCTTATAAAATACTTGTTTTGTGCTTTGTCGTGATAAATGACGGTAATAGGTTTGTCAATATCTAATTTTTCGATATGAATCAAATCATCGTCAAAATGTGTGGATATGTCAAAGCTGTGTATTTTATAATATCCTGTTTTATAGAAAGCTATAATTTTATCTTCCGCATCGAAATCTCCTAAATCTATTCCTCTTTTATCCGTATTCAGTTTATTGACCGATTCGTCGTACCAGATATTTAAGGCATCGAGGGTTGAGGTTCCTTTTTCTATCATTTCTATGCGTCGGATAGGATTTTTGCTTAAAATATTGCCTATGGTATTTCTTCCTCTAATGGCTAACGTACTAAAATCGAAATCGAATTGTAGTTTTTTCAATTTAGGTTTGTGTTTTAAAAATACTTTAATTACTTCGGCTTCTCCGTTTTTATTAGCAGTGAAATAGAGGATTTTTGAATTTTTCTTTCCTTGTGTAATGTCGTATTCTTTGTCGCGTGTGATGCCGCCTATTGCAAATCGTTTGACATAATTAGGACCTAAAGCTCCGTTGCAATAAACGACATTGTAAATGGTGCGGTCGTCGTTGCGGGAAAAAACATCGGCATAGAGAATATTTTCGCCGACAAATGATTTTTCAGCTACTTTGGTAACCATAAAAGTGCCGTTTTCTCTGAACACGATAATTTCGTCTACATCAGAGCAATCGCATACGTATTCGTCTTTTCTCAACGAAGTTCCGATAAATCCTTCTTTGCGATTCATGTATAATTTTTGATTGGCAACGGCAACATCGGCAACGGCAATGGTGTCGAAGTTACGTATTTCCGTACGGCGTTCTTTGCCTAGTCCGTATTTCTTTTTAATTTGTCGAAAATATTGTATGGTATACTCTACGATATGATTTAGGTTGTTGTTAACTTCATCAATATCTATTTCAATGTTTTCGATTTGTTGTTCTGCTTCTTTAATGTCGAATTTGGATATTTTTTTAACCGGTTTCTCAGTGAGTTTTAAAACATCTTCGCGGGTAATTTCTCTTTTAAAATGAGAGCGATAAGGGTCGAATGCTTTTTCTATATCGTCAATTTGACTTTCGAAACTGTCTTGGTCTTTTTCTAATTCTTTGTAAATTTTCTTTTCGAAAAATATTTTTTCCAAAGAAATCCAATGCCACTTTTCGTTGAGTTCGCTCAATAGAATTTCCAATTCTAATTTTAATAGGTTTAACGTGTTGTTGGTGCTGATAGTCAGTATTTTCTTAACGTCAACAAAATGTGGTTTGTTGTCAATGATAACACAGCAGTTGGGCGATATGGATTTTTGACACAAAGTAAAAGCATACAGAGCGTCAATAGTTTGATCGGGCGAAGTATTGGGTGCTAACTGCAATACTATTTCGGCTTCGGAAGAAGTTTTATCAAAAATCTTATTAATGCGTATGCGTCCTTTTTCGGTTACTTTTGAAATAGAATCTATTAATGTTTGTGTCGTTGTTTCGAAAGGTATTTCCTTGATAACTAAAGTACGTTTGTCTTCTTGGATTATTTTTGCACGTACACGAACGCTTCCGCCTCTTTCTCCGTCGTTGTAATTGCTGATGTCGACATAACCTCCTGTGGGAAAATCGGGATAAATCGTGAAATCTTTTTTTTCTAAAATAGCAATAGAAGCGTCAATTAATTCATTGAAGTTGTGCGGAAGAATTTTAGAGGCTAAACCTACGCCTATTCCTTCGACTCCTTGTGCTAATAGCAAAGGAAACTTAATGGGAAGGGTAATAGGTTCTTTGTTTCTTCCGTCGTAAGAAAGTTTCCATTGCGTGGTTTTCGGGTTGAAAACTACTTCGTTGGCAAATTTTGATAATCTTGCTTCTATATAACGACCGGCTGCCGCCCCGTCGCCGGTTAAGGTGTTTCCCCAGTTTCCTTGACAATCAATCAGTAATTCTTTTTGTCCTAAATTTACTAAGGCATCATTGATAGACGCATCACCATGAGGATGGTATTTCATGGTATTACCGACAATGTTAGCAACTTTATTGTATCTTCCGTCTTCTAATTCCCACATCGAATGCAGAATACGACGTTGTACAGGTTTTAACCCATCGTAAATATTGGGAACGGCTCTGTCGAGGTTAACATAGGAAGCATAATCCAAAAACCAATCCTCGAACATAGATTTAATGTGAAGGATTTTTTGTAAATCATTGTCCGCTAAATTTTCCTCAATAGGTTCTTGATTAGTAATATTTTCAGATTCTTCCATGTAAAATAGTTAAGACTTTAATAAGAGGTAACATTGTTTTTTTGCAAAAATATAAAAAATTTTTCTACTGTTGTAAACAAAAATACACATTTTTTCGGATAATCTGTTTTCGTACAGTTTATTTCTTTTATTCCTATTTTTAATGTGCCGAAATTGGTCAAAACACAACAATCAGATAGTTATGTAAAATGTTTTGCTCTTATTCATTTCCCTATTAATTATATTGTAAACATTTATTTTTATTTAAATATTTTCAATAAAATATTATTAATGGATTTTCGTTTTGCAAAGGTAGTGTTTTTTTTATTTATGAAATTCATTGCTCAATGATTTTATTTTGTTTTTTTTGTAAATGTCGACCTATTTTATGACAAGATAATTCGGACACTGAGCTTGTTGAAGTGTTCGTTTTTTTACTTAAAAACACTTCTCTGAATTTTAAAACGACTGTAACAAAGACGTAACACCCCCATTATACTTTTGCGAAGTTCTTAGAAGTAAAAAATGTAAAAATTTAAAAAAGAAATTATTTAACAAAAAATTAAAAAAATATGAAATCAAAAGTAAAAAAATTGACAAGCACAATGTTGTTTATCGGGGGTTTAAGCTTATTAGGCTCAAGTCCAACCTATGCACAAGAATCGGATTCGGCGCGTTTAGCAGACTTGGAAGGAAGAACAAGCAAACTTGAAGTTTTAAAGGGATTGAAGGTTTCCGGTTATTTTCAAGGGCAGTTTCAGTACGGACAGGAAAAAGCTTCGTTGAAAGTAGGCTCAGCGAATACGGATGAGACGAAAGGTTTTAGTCGTATCGGTGTTCGTAGAGGTCGTATAAAATTCACTTATGATAAAAAAATTGCTTCAGCTGTTTTTCAATTTGACCTTACCGAAAAAGGTGTGAGTTTCAAAGATGTATATATGCAAATTAAAGATCCGAAATTCACTGCAAGTTCTATTAAAGTCGGGGTTTTCGACCGTCCCTTTGGTTACGAAATAACCTATTCTTCTTCAAGGAGAGAGTCGCCTGAACGTTCGACTGTTTTTACTACTTTATTCCCTAACGAAAGAGATTTGGGTATAATGTTAACATTGCAAGCAAAGAAAGGCTCGGCTTGGAATATTTTAAAATTAGATGCAGGTTTATTTGCAGGGAATGGTATTAAGGCGGACATAAAAAACAGAAAAGATTTTATAGGACGTTTGTCTGTTAATAAAAGTCTCAAAGAAATCGTCAAAATAGGTGGAGGTGTTTCTTATTATAATGGAGGCGTGTATCAAGGAACGCCAAATATTTATAAACTATCCGATAAAAAATTTGTAGTTGCTAGCGATAGCCTTAACATTGGTAAATATGCCAAACGAGAATACATGGGTGTTGATTTCCAATTAGGTGTACATTCTATATTAGGAGAAACTTCTATAGCAGGAGAATTTCTTACAGGTACACAACCCGGAGAAAAAGGAAAAAGCAAAAGTCCTAATAACTCGGCTGTTGGTACTACCGACACTTATATCCGAAATTTTTATGGTGCTTATGCTTGTTTAGTTCAAGATTTTGGACCTGTACCCTTGTCGGCAGTAGTAAAGTATGATTGGTATGATCCGAATATTAAAATTTCAAAAGACGAAATAGGTTTGAATGGAACAGGAAAAGGAGATATTTCTTACCAAACAATAGGTTTTGGATTAATATGGAAAATCAACAATGAGTTAAGAGCCACAGCTTATTATGAAGTAATTCAAAATGAAAAATCAAAAAATGTTAAAGGTTACGAAGAAGATATTAAAGATGATATATTCACTTTCAGACTTCAATATAAATTTTAAATCGTAACATGATTGTAACACAAATTAAGGTTTATTGTAATACTCTAAATATACTTTTGTGTCGAAATTATTAAGTAAAAAATATAAACAATAAAATAAATAAAAAAAATGAAAAAATTAGTTGTATTATCATTAGGAGTTGTCTTTGCGATGTCGCAATCGAATGCACAAAAAATCAAGGGTTCGGAAACTGTTTTACCCATTACTCAAAAAGCAGCTGAATTATATATTAAAAGTAACCCAAAAAGTAATGTTAGTGTAACCGGTGGAGGTAGCGGTGTTGGAATTGCTGCTTTAATTGGAGGTTCGACAGATATTGCACAAGCATCACGTAAGATGAAATTTGACGAAAGACAAAAAATTCAACAAAGCGGTAACACTGTAAAAGAAGTAATTATTGCTTATGACGCTTTAGCAGTTATCATCAATCCTGGTAATAAGGTTACAAATCTTACGAGAGAACAAGTAGAAGGTATTTTTACAGGTAAAATTAAAAACTGGAAAGAAGTGGGCGGAGAGGATATGAAAGTTGTACCTTATTCCCGTGAAACCTCTTCAGGAACTTATGAGTTTTTTAAAGAAAGTGTTTTGAAAAATAAAAACCCTATGTCGGGTATCATGAGTATGCCGGCAAATGGAGCCATTATCCAATCGGTAAAACAAACCAAAGGCGCTATTGCTTATGTCGGATTGGCTTATGTTAATAAAGATGTAAAAGCCGTACATATTTCTTATGATAAAGGTAAAACATTTGTAGAGCCTTCCGTTAAAAACGCAATAAATAAAACCTATCCGATTGTAAGACCTCTTTATTTTTACTATTTGAAGAGACACGAAGCAAAAGTGAAAGCTTTTGTTGACTATATTCTTTCTCCTGCCGGACAACAAATAGTAGGTGATGTTGGTTATGTTACTGTAAAATAACCTGTTAAAAACTCTTGAATAGAGATGTTCCGAAAAATTTCGAATATTATTGTAAAACAATTACTAACATTTAGCGGTGCCATTACAGGCATCGCTATTTTGTTTATTTCCATCTTTCTTTTCAAAGAAGGTTTAGGACTTTTTAAATCGCCTGCAATAGAAGAGGGATATGCTTTGTTTGTCAATTCAAAAAATATTGTTGATAATTTAACTGCTAAAGAGATAAAAGAAGTTTTTGATTCGGAAATTACCAACTGGCATGAGTTAGGAGGAGAAGATATAGAAATCCGCATTTTTAGAATAGATGAAATTTTTCAACACTATTCTGACGAGGAATTAGGGGAGGACTATCAGTTTTTACCTGAAAAGTTAGCGGAGGTTATTAGAGAAGATGAAAGCATCGTTGCATTTGTTCCTGTAGAATTTGCTCCGGCTCAACATGTCGGTGTTAAAGAATTAATGGTAGACAACATTACTTTTTCAGATTATTTTGCAGGAAAAGAATGGCTTCCGACAGCAACACCGGCGCCTTTGTTTGGAACATTGCCGATGTTTTTAGGTACTCTTTTAGTGAGTTTAGTGGCAATACTTTTTGCGCTTCCCTTAGGATTAGGAGTTGCTATCTATCTGTCGGAATTAGCTCAGGAAAGAATAAGAAAATTTTTAAAACCCATCATCGAGTTGCTTGCCGGCATTCCTTCGGTAGTGTATGGATTCTTTGGATTGGTAGTGTTAGCACCTTTAGTTCAAAAAACATTCAATCTTCCGGTGGGAGAAACAGCATTGACGGGAAGTTTGATTTTAGCCATTATGGCATTGCCGACGATTATTTCCGTAGCTGAAGATGCGATGCGAAATACGCCAAGAGCCATGCGAGAGGCAAGTTTAGCTCTGGGAGCAACACACTGGCAAACAATCTATAAAGTGGTAATTCCTTATGCTAAATCGGGTATATCGGCTGCTGTTGTTTTAGGAATTGGAAGAGCTATCGGAGAAACAATGGCAGTATTGATGGTTACGGGTAATGCTGCACTCATACCTACTTCGTTGTTTGACCCTATTAGAACGATACCGGCAACTATTGCTGCCGAGTTAGGCGAAGCACCTACAGGCGGAGCACATTATCAAGCACTGTTTTTATTAGGCTGTGTTTTGTTTTTAATTACAATGGTAATTTCTATTACGGCAGAAATGATTTCAAAAAAGAAGAACTATAAAGACATGTAAATATGAATAAAAAGACAAAACAAAAACTTGCTTTTCTTCTCTTTCGTTTGTTTAGTATAATTATCGTTGGTATTTTGCTAAGTATTTTAGGCTTTATAGCTTTCAATGGTATTAAGGTAATTAATTGGGAATTTTTAAGTACTATGCCCAAAGAAGGAATGACGGAAGGAGGAATTTTTCCTGCTATAGTAGGTACTTGTTACTTAATTATAGGAAGTTTGATTTTTGCTGTTCCTCTCGGTGTAATGTCTGCCATATATACGGTAGAATATGCAGGAAACGGAAAAATTGTTCGCTTTATTAGAATGATGACCAACAACCTTGCAAGTATTCCTTCTATCGTTTTCGGATTGTTTGGAATGGCTCTGTTTGTTACTAAATTAGGTTTCGGCGATTCGATTTTAGCAGGTTCTTTAACCTTAGGATTATTAACCTTACCTATCATTATCAGAACATCGGAAGAAGCTTTAAAGGCTGTCCCCGAATCTTATAGAACAGGTAGTTATGCCTTAGGTGCCAGCAAATTGCAAACGATTAGAAAAGTAGTTCTTCCATGTGCTATGCCCAATATTTTAACGGGAATTATCCTTTCTGTAAGTAGGGTTTCAGGAGAAACGGCACCTATTTTATTTACTGTGGCTGCCTATTTCTTACCCAATTTACCGGACAGTATTTTTAGTCAAGCAATGGCGTTGCCTTATCACTTATATGTGTTGGCAACCAGCGGAACAGATATAGAAGCATCACGACACATGGCTTATGGAACAGCATTAGTGTTGGTTGTTATAGTGCTTTTCTTTAATTTAACGGCAACAATCTTGAGACAAAGATTAAGTAGAAAATTGAAAAATAAATAATTAAGAATGATTGAAACGAAAAATATAAACTTCTATTACGGTAGTTTTCAAGCACTGAAAAATATCAGTATGAAAATGGACGCTAACACAGTTACGGCTTTTATTGGTCCTTCGGGTTGTGGTAAATCCACTTTTTTGAGATTATTTAATCGGATGAATGACCTGATTGATGATACGAAATTAGAAGGCGAATGCTTGATAAAAGGCAAAGATATTTACGATAAATCGATAAATATTGATGCTTTGAGAAAAGATGTGGGAATGGTTTTTCAAAAACCCAATCCTTTTCCCAAATCCGTTTTTGAAAACGTAGCTTATGGGTTAAAAGTCAATGGAATTACAGATAAAAAGTTTATTGCTAATAGAGTAGAGGAAACGCTTAAAGCTGCTGCTTTGTTTGATGAAGTAAAAGATAAACTCAATAAATCGGCTTTCGAATTATCGGGTGGGCAACAGCAAAGATTATGTATTGCAAGAGCTTTAGCTATAGAGCCTTCCATAATTTTAATGGACGAACCGGCTTCTGCACTCGACCCTATATCAACCTCTAAAATAGAAGAACTGATTCATCAACTCAAAAAAAAATATACAATTGTTATTGTTACACACAATATGCAACAAGCTGCACGAGTTAGTGATAAAACAGGCTTCTTTATGTTGGGTGAGCTGATAGAATACAACGATACGAAAAAAATGTTCTTAAATCCTGATAATGAAACAACACAAAATTATATTACGGGAAGATTCGGATAAAATTTAAAATGAACGGAAGTGAAAAAAAGAAAAAAAATAGCACTTGTAGCACACGATAACTGCAAGAAAGAACTATTGGAATGGGTGGAATTGAATTGGAAACTTCTTGTTCAAAACGATTTAACTTGTACAGGAACAACAGGACAATTAGTAGAGAAAAAGATGAAGGAATGTGTAGAGCAAAATAAAGAAAAAATGCAAATAAATATTGCAAAATTAAAATCAGGACCTTTGGGTGGCGACCAACAGTTGGGAGCTTTGATATGCAATGGAGAAGTAGATGCACTCATTTTCTTTTGGGACGCTTTAGAACCCCAACCACACGATGTGGATATTAAGGCATTGCTACGATTGGCAACTTTATATAACATCGTTTATGCTTGTACTAGAGCTACTGCCGATTTTATTATTTCTTCACCATTGTTTAAAGAAAAATATAAGTCAACACTCAATGAACAAATTGATAATTATAAAAAAAGAGAATTAATATGAAATACAACGAACAAGAAATTCAGTTTCTGAAAGATGAAATAAACGAAATGTGGAAATTGGTTATTTCTCAAATAGAAAAATCAAAAAAAGCATTATTAAACAACGATGTTGAATTAGCATTGGAAATAATAAGCCTTGAAAAAAGAGTAGATGCTTATGAGTTAAGATTGGATAGCAATTGCGAACATTATATTGCACTCTATAATCCGGTGGCTATCGACTTACGCTTGGTGTTGTCAATTATGAAAATTAGCATCACTTTAGAAAGAATAGCAGATTATGTCGCAGGTATTGCAAGATATGTGGTAGAAACCGAATGTTATCCTTTTACTCTTAAAATGAAAGAGGCTTTAGAGTTGGAAAAAATGTTCGATGTGTTGTTGAGCATGATGACAGACAGTTTGGTATCATTAAATTCTGAAAATTCAAAAAATGCAGGCAAAATCTTAGCAAAAGATAACGTAGTCGATGAATTTTATCATAAGGCAATAGATTTGCTTGCTGAACAAATAACTAAAGAAACGAATGATATAAGATGCGGATTAGAAATGATGGTGCTAATCAGAAAAATGGAAAGAATAGGCGATCATTGTAGCAATATTGTTGAAGAAATTGTGTTCTATATAGAAGCGAAAGTACTAAAACATAAAGGCAATAAAATTAATTTAAAATAACTACTTTTGTAGTGTTAAACAAAATTATTATGAGTAAACATATTTTAATAGTTGATGACGACACGAGCATTGCTGAAATTTTAGAGTATAATCTTAAAAGCGAGGATTATAAAGTAGAAATAGCAACGTCGGCAGAAGAGGCTTTAGAGAAAAAACTTGATAATTTTCATTTAATACTATTAGATGTAATGATGGGGGGAATGTCGGGATTTAAAATGGCAGAGAAAATACGAAAAGAAGGTATTCTAACACCCATTATATTTTTAACGGCAAAGGACACCGAAAACGACATGTTGACGGGATTTTCGGTAGGAGGAGACGATTATATCGCAAAACCGTTTTCTATCAAAGAAGTTATTGCGAGAGTAAGAGCTGTTTTAAAACGAACGGAAAAAGATAATGAAATAGATAATGAGCCGAATAAGTTGGTGTATGATAACTTTGTTATAGACTTTAATATGAAAGAAATCAGCATTGACGACGAAAAAATTCCATTGACAAAAACAGAATTTGAATTACTGTCTCTACTTGCCAAACATCCCGATAAAATGTTATCGAGAGAAAATATAATCAATCAATTATGGACCGACACACCTTATGTTACAGAAAGAACCGTTGATGTACATATAACACGTATAAGAAAAAAATTAGGAAAATATGCATCGGTGATTTCAAATAAAATAGGGTATGGCTACAGATTTGATATAAACGAATTATAAATCTATCAGCAACAAAATGCTACATTAACCAAAATAACTAATTTTAACGGATTAATTATTAACAAAAAATAAAAATTTAAATAAATGAAATTAGATTATCGGCAAAGGTTATTTCTTTACTTCGGTTTGTTGTTCACATTCTTTACGGCAGGCATAATAGTATTCGAACAAGTTAGGGAAAGAAATTATAAAACGCAAGCATTAATAGAAAGATTAGAAAATTATACGGATATTATTCAAGTTGCTATAGCAGATAATCAAGACAGTGTGGCATCGACAATTAATCAACTACAAAAATTATTGCCTAACGAACTTAGAATAACAATTATCGATAAAGAGGGGGAAATATTGTATGATAATTTTATTGATGACTATAGTAATCTTACCAATCATAAAGACAGACCGGAAATCATAGAAGCACAACAAACAGGCAAAGGCTCGGATATACGACAGTCAATTTCCGATAAACACAAGTATTTATATTTTGCAAAAAAAACAGACGCTAAGTTTGTACGCGTAGCCTTACTTTATAATATCCGACTGCAAAATTTCCTAAAACCCGACAATGCGTTTCTTTATTTTATCCTTTTGTTTTTTGCTGTTTTCATTTTCTTTATTCATATCACTACCAAAAGAATAGGAAATACCGTCAAACAATTGCGGGATTATGTTTTAAATTCCGATAAACACGATCTTGCTCAATTGAATTTTCCGAATAATGAAATTGGCGAAATTGGGAGTAAAATAGCCGATAATTATTTCAAATTAAAAGAGAGTCAAAAAACTATTTTAATGGAAAAACAAAAGCTCTTGCAACATATTCAAGTCTTAGAAGAAGGAATCTGTTTTTTATCCACCGAACATAAAGTAGAATATCATAATGGCTTGTTTATCCAGTATCTTAACACCATAGCAGACGAGGCTTCCAGCGATCCTTCTATCATTTTAAGAGACGAAAATTTTAAAGAACTACAAAGTTTCTTAGCTCAAGACAAAGAATACTATTTTGAACAAACAATCAGTAAACAAGGGAAAATATTTGCAGTGAGATCCAATCTTTTTGAAGATGGAAGTTATGAAGTTATCTTGAATGATATCACTAAACAAGAAAAAACCAAACAGTTGAAGCAAGAGATGACGGGAAATATTGCTCACGAACTTCGTACACCCATTACAAGTGTTCGAGGATATTTGGAAACGGTTTTAAACCAGCCATTAAGTGATGAAAAGAAGCAATATTTTATTGAACGAGCTTTTCAACAAACCATTGCTCTTTCAGAACTCATACAAGACATGAGCCTCATTACAAAAATGGAAGAAGCACCTAACTTGTTTGCCATAGAAAAAATAAACATTGAGGAATTGCTTGAAAAAGTAAAAAAAGAGTTTAGTGTTCAGTTAGCGGAGAAAAAGATTGAGATAGGGTGGCAGTTGCCTAAAAAATTGGAACTAATGGGAAATGAAAACTTACTTTATTCATTATTCAGAAATCTTACCGATAACGCCGTCAGATATGGCGGAGAAAATCTAAACATCAATATCAGTGTTTACAAAGAAGATGCTGACTTTTACTACTTTTCATTTTACGATACGGGAATTGGTGTGAAAAACGAAAGCCATTTAAATCGTATTTTCGAACGTTTTTTCCGTATCAGCGAGGGACGCACACGAGATAACGGCGGTACGGGATTAGGCTTATCTATCGTGAAAAATGCAGTCCTATTTCATAAAGGAACTATCAGTGTGAAAAACAGAAAAGAAGGCGGCTTAGAATTTTTATTTACTCTAAAAAAAGATTGTAAAAAAATAGATTGAAAAAATGCTATTGTCCGATAAAAATTTTTTAAGGAGCTTGTTTTTCAAAATCACAAAAAAAACAAGCAAAATACAAGTGGTTATCAATAATATAAAAATTAAGCAAATTAATCTTTATTTTTTATCAAAAAACAGTAGGATAATATGAGATTTATTTGTATTTTTGCACTTTTTTTAATAAAAAAGAAAAATTTAATCAACAAA
>JAAYQB010000009.1 GCA_012519525.1 Bacteroidales bacterium
AGTATAAAACTATTGAAAGTATTAAAAAAATGTATATTTTTGCAATGTTAAAGATAAAGTTCTTTTTAAAATAAAAATATTAACAAATAAAAAAAACTGTCCTAATATAGGGGGACACTTAATTATTGTGTCTTCCGGAATTTCCGGAATTCTGTAAGAATCATAATGCATAAAACCTAAATAACTGCCAATTTCTAAATAATTAAGAATTCCGTAATTTAAATATATCCTTAAATTCGACCTTCTCTCTCGCACTAATCGATTGCTGTTCAAATCTTTATCATGTGTTATAAAAGGTTCGCTTAGTTTCCATATAGGATAGAGAGAATAACTAATGTTTATATTCCATCTGTTTTTAACAGAATTAGTTTGTGCATTTGAATATTGAATCCAACTAAAGTTAATAATCAAAATAATAACAATCCATCGTTTCATGATTGAATCGCAAAGAATTCCGCCTATAAATTTAAATATATCGACTTTTTTCAGGATAAGTTATTTCCACTTATTTCACCACCTGCACTTTCCGCACAAGTACCTCGCTTGCCGTGTTAATTTTTACCACATAAATCCCATTGGGTAAATCACTTACATCTACTATTGTTGAAAAAGCGTTTACGGTAAGATACCGTACTTTTTTACCTATGACATCATAGAGAGCTACTTCTTTTATTAATTCTTGACCGTTATTAAAGATGAATTGGTGTTGAGAGGGATTGGGATATATTTGCAACTTTCCTTCCTGATTTATGGAACGTATATCATTTATATTATGGATAACAATAGAATCCGTACTCCTAAAACAAGTCATACATTTTTCTATTTGATGACTAAGACTATCGTAATCCCACTTAATCAAACACATATATGGAGCGTATTTGCCCGGTTTAATATAAGTATGTGCGATAGGTGCCCCAATAAAAGTAGTCATATCGTGTGTACCATCTCCATAGAAAAGCAATAATGTATCTGTATTTGCAGGATCAACATCAAAACTAAAAAATACTTTCAAAGGAATATAGCCCGAAAGTGTATCAAAATAAAATTTTCCATAAGGTCCGCCTACATGAATATAGTTTTCTTTTACCATGGTATCACTGCATCCGTTTTTGTCGCTAACAATGAGTGTTACATCATAATGGCCGGCAAAGGCATAGAGATGAGAGGGGTCTTTATCCGTTGAAATATTTGTTTCATACTGCAAGGTATCGCCAAAATTCCATTGATACATTAAGCTATCACCGATTGATGCATCTGAAAATTTACATCGCATTTCGGGACAAGCTTTATACGTATTCTCAGCAGTAAAATCAGCATAAATACCAAACACTGTAATCTCTTGGCTGATAGAATCGGTAGAGTTATCCGAATAGGTCAATTTGCATGATACTACATAAGTTCCGGAATTAAGATACGTATGTGTAGCTATTGCAGCACCGCTAAAAGTAGAATCATCACCAAAATACCACAACCAATCAATTACTGTTTTCTCGGTTGTTGTATCTGTAAAAGTGATTGTTGAAGAAGTACACCAAGGTGCAGGACTTATTGTAAAACCTGCAGCCATTAATTTTCCTGTCAGTAAGGAAATAAAATTGAATAAAATTAATTTTTTCATGATATAAACTATTTAAATTGTTAAAAAAAAGAAGAGGTAAATGGATTAAAAAATTCATTACAGGATTCGATATGTAAAATGTGTGTAGCATTTTTTTATCAAATTAAGTTATTTTTACGTTGTAAAGGTATACTTTTTTTCAATACATAACTCTATTAAAATAAAAAAAATGAAAATTTAAAAACAAGACAATCAGTATTTTAGAAAAACAATAAAAAAAGGCATAAAAAAAGAGCATTTTTTTGGAAGAAAAAGAGATAAAAATTACAATTGTTGATGTAATATTTAACCGCAAAGGACGCAAAGATTCTACGCAAAGAATTCCGTCTAAAATTTTTATGAATTAATAATAGGTATAATAGTGTGTCAACCTTTTTTCAGGATGCGACACGCGACATTCACTTCTACTTTTTACTTTTTCCAACTTTTATTTTAAATTCATTAAACATTTTAACATATCTGTTGTTTTCATATACGAAACTTTGAATTTTAGCGATAATTAATCCGTAAATAAACTACTAATAAAAAAATGATTATAAAAAAAACATGAAAGGTTCAAAAGTTAATATTCTTTTAATTTTATTTTTTAGTATTTCTTTTCTTAACAGCGGATGTGCCCAACAAAATGCACCTTCTCAGCCCGGTCAATTTGTTGATTTAACCACGGCAGCAGAAAAAACCATTAATACAGTAGTTCACATCAACGCCGAAATGCTACAAAAGCACAGCATGTGGGATAATTTTTTCCAAGATCCCTTTTTTAGTTTCTTCAATTTCGGTCAACCGCAACAACAAAGGCTGTATCAGGCTTATGGTTCAGGCGTAATCGTTACAAAAGACGGCTATATCGTAACCAATAATCATGTGGTTGAAGGAGCGCAAAACATTACGGTTACTCTCAACGATAAAAGAAAATTTACTGCCACCATCATAGGTACGGATGCCGCTTGCGATTTAGCAGTGCTAAAAATAGAAGCTAACAATCTACAAGCCATTACCTATGGCAATTCAGACAATGTACGCATAGGCGAATGGGTATTGGCTGTGGGTAATCCTTACAACCTCAACTCTACCGTTACGGCAGGAATTATCAGTGCTAAAACACGTAATTTAAACATCTTAGGACAAAATACATCGGTAGAATCTTTCTTGCAAACCGATGCAGCCGTCAACAGTGGAAATAGTGGCGGTGCTTTGGTAAATACCAACGGAGAGCTGATAGGCGTAAACGCTGCTATTGCTTCCAACACAGGCTCTTATGCAGGATATTCTTTTGCCATTCCCGTCAATATGGTCAAAAAAATAGTAGACGATTTAATAAAATACGGAAAAGTACAACGAGTAAACATTGGAGCTTCTTTTCTTGAAATAGACAATGCAAAAGCATTGGAATTGAATTTAAAAGAAATAAAAGGAATTCAAATTATCCGTATCGCCGACAAAGGCTCTCTTAGCAATACCAAAATCAAGGAAGGCGATATTTTATTAGCTATCGATGGTCATGAAATTAATTCATTATCAGAATTAAAAGAGCTTTTAGAGCAGCACCGTCCCGGCGATAAAGTAAAACTAACCATCTTACAAAATCAAAAAGAAATCGAAGTCAATCTGACACTAAAAAACAAACGTGGAACCACCGACATTATCACTGCCGACGACTTCATCGTTACCGAATCCTTAGGTGCCGAATTTATTCCTATTGACGAACAAACAAAAGCTCGATACAGAGTAAACAATGGACTAAAAATCAAAAAACTACACGACGGAATACTAAAACAAGCCGGCATATCCGAAGGCTATATTATCACCGCTATTGATAAAAAACCCGTTGCGTCAATCAAGGATGTAGAACGCATATTAGAAGATAAAAAAGGAAGTGTTTTAGTGGAAGGTTTTTACATGAATGGCATTATTTATTATTATAACATTGTTCTTTAAAAAAATACGATATAAATCATGAGACAGTTAAAAATATCACATTCTATTACTAATCGCGACAACAGTTCGTTTGAAAAATACTTACAAGATATTAGTAGAGAGCAAATGATTAGTCCCGACGAGGAAGTAGAATTAGCACAACAAATTAAAGCCGGAAGCAAAGAAGCTTTGGATAAATTGGTGAAAGCCAATCTACGCTTTGTCATTTCCGTAGCTAAACAATACCAAAATCAAGGACTTGGACTACAAGACCTTATCAATGAAGGCAATTTAGGACTTATTAAAGCTGCAAAACGATTTGACGAAACACGCGGTTTTAAGTTTATTTCTTATGCGGTATGGTGGATACGCCAATCCATATCACATGCTATAGCCGACCAATCACGTATCGTTCGACTACCTGTTAATCAATTGGGAGCAGTCAATCGTATAAAAAAAGAAGTTGCACGATTAGAGCAAATGTACAACCGTCAACCTACGATAGAAGAAATTGCAGAAGTAGTTGATTTATCCATTAATAAAATTGGTGAAGTTATAAAAATATCAGCTCGACACCTCTCTATGGACGCACCGGTCAGCACCGAAGATGATACAAATTTTATTGATACTTTTATCAGTGAAGAAGTTACCCATACCGATTCACAATTAATCAAAGAATCGCTCGAAAACGAAATCAATCGTTCTATGGAAATATTAGACGAAAGAGAAAAAGAACTGATATGTATGTTTTTCGGCATAGGGAAATCGCACGAATATACTTTAGACGAAATCGGAGAAAGATTCAATATCACTCGAGAAGGAGCACGTCAAATCAAAGAGAAAGCATTGAAAAAACTAAGAAAATCAGGTATTAAAAGATTAAAATCTTACTTATAAACATACCCGTTTAAATTTTTTGTTTTTCAAGGAAATAAGCAACTTTAGAATTTCTTAACTATTAATACACAAACTTTCCTTTTTCGCTTTCAATAGTTAGTTTTTTCGTATCGGCAGCCTCACAATAGCCTACAATCCGTGCATCAATATTAAAATGTTTAGCAACAGCTATTATTTCATTGGCTATTTCGGGTTGTACGTATATTTCAAGTCGGTGCCCCATATTAAAAACTTTGTACATTTCTTGCCAAGCAGTATCGGATTGTTCTTGTATATAGCGAAACAGCGGAGGTATATCAAACAGATTGTTTTTTACAACATGTAAATTATTGACAAAATGCAATACTTTGGTTTGAGCACCACCGCTACAATGTATCATTCCATGTAAATACGGGCGGAAATGTTTGATAACTTCTTTGATTACGGGAGCATAAGTGCGTGTAGGAGAAAGCATTAATTTTCCCATTGTCATATTTTTAGCTTCCACAATATCGGTCAGTTGATAATTCCCCGAATACACCAATTCTTTAGGGATAGCATTGTCGTAGCTTTCGGGATAACGTTCAGCCAGCGAACGATGAAAAACGTCATGTCGTGCCGAAGTCAAGCCATTACTTCCCATACCTCCGTTGTAATGCTCTTCGTAAGCGGCTTTTCCAAACGAAGCCAAACCTACAATGACATCGCCTGCTTGTATGTTTGCATTGTTAATTACATCTGCTTTTTTCATTCGACATGTTAAGGTAGAATCAACAATGACAGTGCGTACCAAATCGCCCACGTCGGCAGTCTCGCCGCCGGCAAGCCATATACCTATTCCCAACGAACGCAGTTTTTCTAAAAACTCCTCTGTCCCTTCGATAATGGCAGCTATTACCTCACCAGGGATAAGGTGCTTATTGCGACCAATGGTTGACGACAACACCATATTATCGACAGCACCTACACACATTACATCATCCGTATTCATTACTACTGCATCTTGTGCAATTCCTTTCCACACCGACATATCGCCCGTTTCTTTCCAATAAACATAAGCCAATGAAGATTTTGTTCCGGCACCGTCGGCATGCATCACGCAACAATACTCATCATTACCTCCTAAATAATCGGGAATAATTTTACAAAAGGCTTGAGGATATAATCCTTTGTCGATTGATGCTATTGCTTTGTGTACCTCTTCTTTAGAAGCTGAAACCCCGCGAAGGTTATAGTTTTGCTCGCTATTCGCCATTTTATTTTTATGATTAAACCATTAGCAATGTTGAAGTAGTTTTATGCCGTTTTTTGTGAGATATACAGGATTTGAACCTGTGACCTCTTGCCTGTCAAGCAAGCGCTCTAAACCAACTGAGCTAATATCTCATAGAATTGCAAAAGTATAAAATTTTATCATATAAATTTTATTTTAGTCGAAATTATATCTTGACCTTGTTGATGTTTCTCCCACATACTTACTGCAATCAAATTCTACGTCGATTTCTTCTTGCAGTTTAGCAAAATCCTGTGTTTTCGAAAAATACAATGATTTGTCTTCGTAGCATTTTTTAATAAAAATAGCCCAAATAGGTAAAGCGGTGTTGGCTCCTTGTCCGAGACTTGTGGCTCTGAAATGTGCTGCTCTGTCTTCGCATCCTACCCAAGCACCTGCCGTTATCTGCGGTGTGTATCCCATAAACCAACCATCCGAGTTATTATCAGTGGTTCCCGTTTTTCCTGCCAATGGCATATCCAATTTATAGCGATAAAGCAAGCGTATAGCTGTTCCTTGTGTTACAACACCTTGCATTAAACGCACGGTTTTATATGCCGACACTTCGTCCATTGCTTCGTTTTGCTCTGTAGTGAATTTTGCAAGTATATTGCCTTTGTTATTGCATATTTTTGTGATAAAAATAGGTTTTACGTATACTCCTTTATTATTAAAAGCATTGATAGCACCTACCATTTCGTACAAAGTAAGTTCACAAGTGCCTAAACAAATTGCCGGCACTTCGGGAATATCGCTTGTCATTCCTAATTTTCTCACCAATTGCACAATCGCTGCCGGTCCGTAGCGTTTCATTAAATAGGCTGATACATAATTCAGTGAATTGGCTAAAGCTTCTTTTAATGTTACCATTTGACCTTCTTTGTAATCGTTAGAATTTTTCGGAATCCATACATCACCCGATGGAAGGTCGAAGCGTACGGGAAGATTAGGGACTTTATAACAAGGCGAATATTCTCCTTCTTGCATCGCAAAAGTATACACAAAAGGTTTAAAAGTAGAACCTACCTGACGTTGTGCTTGCGTAACATGGTCGTATTGAAAATGGGTATAATCTATACCGCCTACATAGGCTTTAACATGACCGGATGAAGGGTCCATTGCCATAAACCCGCAAGTTAAAAAAGATTTCATATAACGCAATGAATCCCAAGGCGACAAAACGGTATCTATTTCTCCTTCGTGCGAATACAAAAACATTCGAACAGGGGTCTCGAATATTTTTCGTATTTCTTTTTCCGAATAACCTTCTTTTTTAAGTTCTTTGTAACGCGAAGAATTTTTCATCGCTCTTACCATAATTCTTTCTGTTTCTTCTGCATTGATATTATAAAAAGGTGCATTTTTATGTCCTGCCCAATGCTTGAAAAACAAAGGCTGCAAGTTTCCTTTTACCCACTCATCCACTGCTTCTTCGGCATATACTTGCATTTTATAGTTAATGGTAGTATAAATTTTCAATCCGTCTTTATAAATATCCCAAGTAGTGCCGTCGGGTTTAGGATTATTTTTTGCCCATGTTGCAATTTCTTTTCTTAAAAATTCACGAAAATAAGTTGCAACACCGACTTTATGGTCTTGCACTTTGAAT
>JAAYQB010000113.1 GCA_012519525.1 Bacteroidales bacterium
GAGATATCAAGTATAGTACTTTGAATACTGACTCAATAACCTTATTGATTGAATCAACAGGGAAATTGATTGATAAGATATTGAGAGATTAAATGATTAATATTTGCTAAAACACAGTATACTCAATAAGGATTTCAGTGATATGTAAAGGTTTTTTCCCCATCTCAATTTTTTTGTAATGGGGATACAAATGTAGCCTCGCAATCCTGCACGTTTTATATATACGATTGATTTATGAGTGAAAAAGTTAGAAAATTATGCAGACGCTGTCTGCACAATTAGTTTTATTGAAGGCGGGAAATTATCTTATTTTTCACTCATCGGATAACTTCAAATCATCCGATGGGTAGTTGTTACATCACACACTTTTTGAGGTAATTGATAGATAAGTATATATAAACCTAAAAATCTTTATTGGGCGTTCTGAATAAAAAAAAGAGACCATAAAAAACAGCCTCTTTTATATTTATTGTTATAGTATTTTACTTATTCAAAAGAGAGAATTGCTTGTTTGATAATTCCGCAGGCTTCTATTAATTCTTTTTCTTTGATTACCAAAGGTGGTGCAAAACGTATAATATCGCCGTGGGTCGGTTTTGCCAATAAACCTAAATCACGCATTTTTAAACATACATCCCATGCTGTTTTGTTGTTTTTTTCTTTAATAACAACAGCGTTCAATAAGCCTTTTCCTCTTACCAATGCAATCATATCGGATGAAATGTTTTTGATATGCTCACGGAATATTTTTCCTAAGTGTTCTGCTTTTTCCATCATATTTTCTTCTTTCACCACATTTAAAGCTGCTACGGCTACTGCGCATGCCAAAGGAAATCCGCCAAAAGTGGAACCGTGTTCTCCGGGTTGGATGCATAACATAATATCGTCATCGGCTAATACGGCAGATACCGGAAGTACGCCTCCCGATAAGGCTTTTCCTAAAATTAAAATATCGGGATGTACGTTTTCGTGGTCGCAAGCCAACATTTTCCCTGTACGAGCAATTCCTGTTTGTATTTCATCAGCGATAAACAACACATTGTGTTTTTTACATAAGTCATAGGTTTTTTTCAAATAGCCTTCGTCAGGGACATAAACTCCTGCTTCGCCTTGAATAGGTTCTACTAAAAAGCCTGCAATATTTTTTCCATGTTCTGTTAATACTTTTTCTAAGGCTTCGACATTGTTATAAGGGATACGAATAAATCCGGGTGTCAACGGTCCGTAATTGGTATAAGAAGATGGGTCGTTTGACATAGAAATAACCGTAACGGTACGTCCGTGGAAATTTCCTTCACAACAAACGATTAAGACTTTATCATTATCTATTCCCTTTTTGACTACGCCCCATCGGCGAGCTAACTTTAATGCGGTTTCGACACCTTCGGCACCGGTATTCATAGGTAATACTTTATCATAACCAAAGAATTGGGTAATATATTTTTCGTAAGGTCCTAAGCTGTCGTTGTAAAATGCTCTGGATGTCAAGGTGAGAGTATTTGCTTGTTTTGTTAAGGCACTGATAATTTTCGGATGACAATGTCCTTGATTAACTGCTGAATAAGCAGAAAGAAAATCGAAATATTTTTTTCCTTCCACATCCCATACAAAAGCACCTTCTCCTTTGGATAATACTACGGGAAGGGGTGAGTAATTATGTGCTCCGTATTTGTTTTCCATATCAATAGCTTGTTGGCTACTTGTTATTTTTTCTATCATTACTATTATTTTTTATATTGATTATTAAGAATAGATTTCTCCTTTAAAGGCTTTCAAAGTATTCATAATTAGTCCTATAATTGTCATAGGACCTACTCCTCCGGGAACCGGCGTTATGTATTCGGTTAGAGGTGCTACTTCGTCAAATTTGACATCTCCTTTTAAACGGAATCCCGATTTTCTTGTCGAATCGGCAACACGATGTATGCCTACGTCAATGACGGTTGCTCCTTTTTTCACATAATCGGCGGTTATCATTTCGCATTGTCCGATTGCAGCTACCAATATATCGGCAGTTTTGCATATTTTGGCTAAATCTTTTGTTCTGCTATGACACAGAGTTACTGTACAATTAGCCAAAGGATTGTTTCGTGATAACATGATACTTAGAGGGGTTCCAACGATGTTGCTTCTTCCGACGATAACGCAATTTTTTCCTGAAGTTTCAATTTTATTACGTTCTAATAGCATGCTAATTCCAAATGGGGTAGCAGGAAGATAGCAAGGCTGTCCTATTACCATTCTTCCTACATTAACGGGATGAAAGCCGTCTACGTCTTTTTGAGGAAGAATACTTTCAATTACTCTATTGGCAGATATGTGTTTAGGTATAGGTAATTGGACTATTAAACCGTCGATTTCCGTATCGTTATTGATAAACTCTATGGTTTCTATCAGTTTTTCTTCTGTGGTATCGGCAGGGATTTTATATACGGAAGACGACATTCCTACTTCAAAACAGGCTTTTTCTTTGTTGGCGACATAGGTTTCGCTTGCAGGGTCGTTGCCTACTAAAACTGCTGCCAAATGAGGTGCTCTTCCTCTTTCTTCTCGTAATATTTTTACTTCTTGTGCTATTTCGGCTTTAATTTGATTTGCAATTTCTTTACCATCAATAAGTATCATAGAATAATTTTATTTTAATTTAGAAAGATTGTTCATTAATTGTTTCCCGCCTCCGCTTGAAACCATTTTCATTACTTTACATGTTTCTTCAAACTGTTTGATTAATTTATTCACTTCTTGGATATTGGTTCCGCTACCCATTGCAATTCTTTTTTTTCGGCTACCATTCAAAATGGCAGGATTTTCTCTTTCTTCTTTGGTCATGGAACCGATAATGGCTTCGATTGAGCGGAAGGCGTTATCATCAATATCCGTATTTTTTATTGCTTTTCCAATGCCGGGAATCATTCCCATCAGCTCTTTCATATTTCCCATTTTTTTAATCTGCTGAATTTGAGCTAAGAAATCATTAAAATTAAATTGACTTTTTGCAAATTTCTTTTGTAATTTTCTTGCTTCTTCTTCATTGTATTGTTCTTGTGCTCTTTCGACAAAAGAAACAATATCGCCCATTCCGAGAATACGGTCTGCCATACGAGTAGGGTAGAAAATATCTAAGGCTTCTACTTTTTCGCCTACTCCGATAAATTTAATGGGTTTTTCTACTACGGAACGAATGGTTAATGCAGCTCCGCCGCGTGTATCGCCGTCTAATTTGGTAAGAATTACTCCGTCGAAATTGAGCTTGTCATTGAATGCTTTTGCCGTATTGACAGCATCTTGTCCTGTCATAGAGTCGACAACGAATAAAATCTCATTGGGTCGAACGGCATCTTTTATGTTTCCTATCTCGTCCATCATTTCTTTGTCAACAGACAAGCGTCCTGCCGTATCAATAATGACCACATTGTGTCCGAATTCTTTTGCGTGAGCAACTCCTTTTTTAGCAATATCTACAGGCTGTTTATTGTTTTCTTCGGAAAAAACATCAACCTCTATTTGATTTCCCAGAACTTTTAATTGTTCTATTGCAGCCGGACGATACACGTCTCCTGCAACCAACAACACTTTTTTCGCTTTTTTATGTTTAAGAAAATAGGCTAATTTTGCAGCATGTGTTGTTTTTCCAGAGCCTTGTAAACCGGCTAAAAGGATAATGCTTGGATTGCCTTTAAGGTTCAATTCAGTGTGTTCGCTACCCATTAATATGGCTAATTCGTCGTGAACGATTTTAATCATTAATTGTCCGGGCGAAACAGCAGTCAACACATTTTGTCCTAACGCTTTTTTCTTGATTGTGTCGGTAACTTCTTTTGCTATTTTATAGCTTACGTCAGCATCTAATAAAGCCTTACGAACTTCTTTTAATGTTTCTGCAACATTAATTTCGGTAATATATCCTTGCCCTTTTAAAATCTTAAAAGCTCGGTCTAATTTATCAGTAAGTGATTGAAACATATATGTATATTAATATTAATACGATGCTTGCAAAAATATAAAAAAAATCATTCAAAAACAAGAATTTAGAAAGGCTTATCGATGATTTTATACTAAGTGAATTTTATCGTCCTAAATGCTTAAATGCTTTAAAAATAATTTGTAAATCGTTTCTTATTTTATAATCTTGTGCATAAATAGCATTGACTTTATCAATAATTTCTTCTTCATAATTTTCTATATGAACTCTATCGGTTGCAAACAACACTCCTTTTCGAAGAGGTGGGATTTTTTTGCTTGTTTTTTCAGACAAAGGATGATAAGCTACCCATGTTTTTTTTCCTGCCAAAACTAAAAAAACATTGCGTAAAAACATGGCTTTGCGTTGAACAAATACCATTAAAATAGGATAGAATAGTAAAAACAACAAAGCCAGTCCTATGTCTAAGATTCTTTTTTTGTATTTATTTTCTTTTTTTCCTATCGAATTGATGAGTTGAGTATAGATGTCGCCTTGTATATTAACAGAGTTGCTTCCAATAATATACGAACTGTTAAGAGGGGCGATTTTAAACTCTAACGATAAATGATGAAAATCGGACATCGTATTGATAATCTCTTTAATGGAAAGGCTGGCGCTGCAAAAAATCAGTTCATTAATTTTGTAGACGGAAACAATGTCTTTTAATTGCGAGAAATTACCTATAAACTCTTTGTTATCGGTTGGATTTTGATTGTTGTTTTCGGGTGAAATAAATCCTATAAATTCTTTTTGTATGGGTATTGTCCCTAATAAAAGAGCCACTCGTTTAGCTTCTTCCAAGTCTCCGATTATTAATATTCGCTTTAAATGATGTTTGCTGAAAGAAGAGTAAAGAAAACCTGTTTTTATTAATACATAACGGAATAAATAAGTGATTACCAATACCCAAAAAGTTCCCAATACAATAATTGCTCTTGAAAAACGAAGATTTTCGTTCACGACGGCATATATCAGCAATATGACAATACTTCCTGTTAAGATTCCTTTCCCGATATCTTCTAATACGATGTGTCGCTTATATCCTCCTGATAAATAAATAGATATTATCCATATTAAGGTGTAAATAGGCAAAACAATAAAGAAAAACGTATCGGAAAAACTACTGTTTTTGGGAATTAATATCATTTGTTCCCAATATAAACCGATTAAAAATAAACCTCCAAAAATAAACAAGATGTCGAATAAAAGCACACTTGTTTTTTGGACAATCCGCTTAAAGATGGAAAAAGAAGCACGAAGCCATATCGCAATATAAATCAGAAAATTAAAAGCCTTTGCATTTGTTTGAGAAAAATGTTTTTCGGCAAATATTTGCATTGCTTTGTAAAACACTATGACGTAATTTATGCTGCTTTTTTTTGTGCTTTCTCCCTTATAATGAATAATTCTTGTCAATGGATAATAATAATTTTTATATCCGTTTTGCGTAATTCGATAGGAAAGGTCAATGTCTTCTCCGTACATAAAAAACTCTTCGTCCAAACCGCCAATTTTATCAAGAAGCGATTTGCGTAATAGCATAAAAGCTCCGCACAATACTTCAACTTCGTGTATTTCATCAGGGTCTAGATAGGTCAAATGGTATTTTCCGAAACGATGCGATTTTTTAAATAGTTTGGATAATCCGAATATTTTATAAAAGGCAACTTTAGGTAGGGGAAGTCCTCTTTTTGATTCCGGTAAGAAAACGCCTTGTCCGTTAACCATTTTCACGCCTAATCCTCCTGCGTCGGAAGTTCGGTCCATAAAAGAAACGGTTTGAGAAAAAGTATCGGCTTCTACTACGGTATCGGGATTGAGCAGCAGTACGTATTCTCCTTTTGCTTGCCGAATAGCTTGATTGTTAGCTTTTGAAAAGCCTACGTTTTCTTTATTCTCGATAAGACGGACTTGAGGAAATTTGTTTTTTATCATATTTACCGAATCGTCGGTAGAGTTGTTGTCCACTACAAATACTTCTGCATCTATCGGTTCTATGGCTTTAAAAACAGAATGTAAGCACTGTTCTAAAAAATGTTCTACATTATAATTGACAATGATTACACTTAATTTCATTTTTGTTGTATTTATTCTAAGCCGTATTTTGCTTACTTATTCAAATCCGATAATTTCCGTATATTTTACAATATTAATATTACTATAGTAGAATTGTAAAATATCAATACAGTTATAGCCAAGTTTTACCATTCGTATAGCTCCTTCTTGACTCAGTCCTACGCCGTGTCCATATCCTTTTCCGTGTAAATATACGGTATCGTTCTTTGTTTCAACGGAAAAATAAGAAGAACGCAGATTAAAATGTTCTCTTATGTTTTTGGTAGGGATGGTGTCGTCGGCAACGACCCATTTGGCAATGCGTTTATCTTGAGTGAAATTCAATACTTCCTCTTGCAATTCAGGGGATTTGTATTTTTCGCCGTATTTATTGATGAAAAAATTGAGCCATTGTTGTTTAGGAATAGATTTTTCCCATAAATAATTTTTAGCTCCTATGCTAAAAGTGTCGACAACAGAAAGCAAATAAGGCACTTGCACTTGCCATATATTTTTGGCGTCTTCCGTCATTCCTCCGCTATTAGAGTGGTAAGCCGTCGAAATCAATTTATTCGTACTATCGACAATGACATCGCTAAACGATTCGAAAGTTCCTCTTAAAATATCAGGCTCAGTGCATTTTCCTCTATACGATTGACAGTGAACGGCATCGCAAAGATTATATCCGTTTTTCAGATGACGATTCAAATTGGCTAAACAATAAGTGCGTGATGCAATTGCTTGAATTTTAAAAAATTCCACATCTTCAGAACTTCCAAATACTTCCGATTGGACAACTCCTGCTACGTATTTTTCTAAATCAATACGATTGATAAAAATCATTTCGTCGCGAGCAATAACGGTTAAATGCTCTTCGTAGGTTCGTTTTCTGTCGATTTGAGGCGAACTTAGCGAAAAAGTGTTGTTGTATTTTTTCCCTATAAATTCGATATGATTATAAATTCCTATTAATTCTATTCCTTTTTCCAATCTGATTTGATTTTTATGAAAAGTAAGTGTAAGAGCTTCGTTAGGCGATAAATCATCAACAAAAACTTTCTGATTATTACACAGTACCATATAAGAACCTGAAACTACTTTGACATTGACCGAGTTAACATCGTATTCGGATAGTACTCTTACTTTTATATTCAAAGAAAAGGCAGTGTAAGTAATTATAAAACAAAATAAAAAAGAAATAAATAGTTTAAAAAATCTCATCGAAAAAAAATTTTATACAACACTTATGGGTTTTTATATAAATTGTAATTAACGTATTTTAAATCTTAATATTATTAAAAAATTAAAATTTCTCTGTTTTCTACCAAATTCCGCTGTTTTTTTAAAAGAACATTCTTACTTCTATTCCTCCTGTATGTATCATCTTAACTTTAGGGGAAATACGTCCTTCGTATGTGAGATTTAGCTGTAAATTTTGAAAAAGATTGGTATTATACATAAGCGTAAACACACCGTTATGTCCGGGTTGCAAAGCATCCAACATTTCGTACGCAATAGAGCCCATGGTTTCGCCTTTAAAAACAATATGATAATAAGAAATTTGAGTGTAAAAGCTGCCTTTTTTAGGCATGCGATAATTAATTTCGGTGCTTACTTTATTAATATACGAACGTTCTATATTTAAGCGATTGTTTTTTTGGCTGTAAGAATATAATAGTTTTACTGTCAGCTTGTTTTGGAATTGGTAGGTAATTATCGGTTCATAGATACGCCCTTTGATTCTGAAATTGCGAGAATTAAAAAAATCGAAATTTCGCAAATAAAAAGATTCATAATAATTAAATGTGAAAATAAAATCTTTAACAAATTGCCAACGTGCTGTCAACTGCCATTCTTCTTTGTTAGAAAACTCAAATCCGTTCACTGTTAGCATTTTATTTTTATTGTTGGAATAAATAGCGTCTACTCCCCAAACGGTGCTGTTTTGATTGAACAAAAAGGCATTTCTGAAGTGCATGAGATTATTCACTAAAGCAGTGTCTACGGTGTTGATATATATAGGATTGACTATTTGTGAAAAACGAGAGGATGTTTGTTTTAATTTGGTTTGAAAAGTTGTTGAGTTGGAAAAACGAGCTATAAATTTTTTAAATCCGTCGGCTTTCGACCATGCGGCTGCGGGATTTAAAAGCAAATTCAATGTCATGCTATTGTTGTAAGTTTTGATATAATCTTTGGATATCAACCACATTCGTATATAATTGGCTTTGTCTTTAAAAACGGCAATTTCAAATTCGTCTAATTCTTCTATGCCGTTTTTATTGTAGTCTATCCATTCGTAAACTCCTTGTCCGTCGGCAACTTTAATGTAATTGTAATTGTGTTTTTGTTCTAATCCTGAGCCTATTTCATAAAAAATACTTGTTTGAATGGTGTTTTTCAAAAAACGCTTTCCGTAATCAATATTGGCTAAAACGGTATTGACAGGTGCTTGTGTAAGGCTTAAACTGTCTTTATAGCTTATGTTTCTGTAGGTAAAATTAAGTCGTAGCGGTTGAGAAGCATTTTTCAGAAAATCAAAACCTATGCTTGCTTCGTGAGCAATAGAGGCAATGTTCATGCTTTGATTAAAAACCGATTTATCGATGCGATTGCTATAATGCAGATGGTAGGCAAAAGCTGCTGCCGTACTGTCGTTGTTTTTCAGAAAAACACCTGCTTCGTTAAAAGCATGGCTTAAAGGCAAAAGCTGATGAGTTGTTTGCTCTTTGAATTGATTAAATTCCATTTCTTCTTTTAAACCTACTTCAATATAGCGAAATTCTTTACTGACAACTTCTTTGTGTTTTATGAAAACCGTCTGATTTTCTTTCGATTGTGTTTGCAGTAGCGAAGCGTCGAGCAACATTTTATAGGATTTTACTCGCATATTTAACAGCAAATGATGTTGTAAGCCTTTCCATTCATTTGTCGGAATTAAAAAGAAATTGCTTGTCCAGCCGACACTTCCGTGATTTTTATGTTTAAAAAGCATTTTTGCTCCTACGTAATGCTCTTCATTTTCCGATAAAGATTGACTTAAATTAAAATTACGTAAAAATTCTACATCTCGATAATTTTCAATGTAATCGAAAAACTTATTTTTACTTTCATAATAAAGTGAAGAATGCATTTGCCATTTGGCTTCTTTCTTTTTCTTGCTTTTCAAATCGCTTGTATTGCTTAACGAAAAAGTAATTCCTAATCCCACATTTTGAGAATTTCCTATTGAGGAAAAAGTATTAATGTCGTTGTTCGATAAAGATGTTTCTAAATGAATAAACGTATTTTTAGGAAGCTCATAATTGACGACCATGCTATACATTTGAACACGCTTAGGGGTTATTAATAAAATTACGGCTTCGTAATCGCCCTGCCGACGATTGCCTATAGGTGCTACCCATGTGTATACTTTTCCATTAGCGGCACTTTGGCTAAGCACATAATTTCCGTTTCCTTCGCCTACGTAGCTGAATCGCAAACGAAAACATGCGCTGTCTTTGTCGGTAGAATACACGAATACGGAATCATAATAAATGCCGTTAACCAAAGTGTCTATTTTTTTGTACATAACTTCTTCCGTATGGAAGGCGGCACTGTCAATAGCGGGAAAATAGGCTTGCTCAATACGATTCCCTATGCTTTGTAAAAAAACTTTATGTTCTTCGGTCATATTAAACTGATTGGATTGATTTTTAAAATCTTGTTCATGGTAAAAATGAAAAGATACATCAAGTTTTTTCTTCTGCATAAATGCACTGACATGCGTAAGACCGCGTATGTAGTTTAAATCCGAATATTCAAATTCGGCAACAATACGCTTGTCTTTTGTAATGAGTTGATTAGCCGTAAATGTTAGTTCGCCCGAATTGTAGTTGATAACATAGTCGGCGTCGTCGCCACGCGTAAGTAGTTTTCCATCAATATAAATACGTTCCGAACCCGATAAAATAATAATAAAATTTTCATTGTTTTCGCCACTCAACAGATAAGGTCCTTGATTGCCTTCTATAGCGACTATGTGCTGACGACGAAAAGTTCCTTTTGCTATTGCACCTAAGGCTTTGACACGATAATTTATCGTGTCGTTTTTTTTAGTAGTCGCTTTAAAATTCATATCGCTCATCAATCCTTGTCCTTTTTTGGTAAAACGCATAAAATGTGTCCCTTCGGAATTGTTTTCGATATCGCCTGCCCATAAAGAAACTTTTTCTTTGTATTTCATTTGAATGAAAATTTTGTCAAATTCTTGAATCTGACGAGTATTTCCTTCCGGCTGAATGGGAATGTTTTTATCGGTAATATTGGCTAAAATGCTTAGATTCTCTGAAAGATAGCCGGATAGTTGTAAATTTAAATTGGATTGTAATGCCATGTCTTGGTTATTGCCAAGCATAATCCTTCTTGATAAACTTCCCGAACTCATTAGATAAGCATCCGATAATTCTAAATATTTATCGTCGGTTTTATCGGCAATCATAAGGGGATTGATGGGTTCGTAGAGATTTTTTTCAATCATACTCACATCTTTATGTTTTATTGCTTGATGCAATGAGTGGGGATAGGTTCTATATGTACAAGTGATGGTTTTACCTATCAAGGTTTGATTTTTTACGATGAGAATTCCTTTTATTTCATTTACTTCATAATCCGAAGCATTAACGCCTTCTACGGTAAAACTGTTAGGAATCAAAGAAAGAGAGTCAATGGTAAGAGTGTCAGAGCTTAATAAAAAACTTTTTTTTTGAAAATTGGAATGAGACTGAGCATAGACTAAATTTACACATAAAAATAAGCCGATGGGATAAAATAATTTATTATTAAAAAATGCACTTATAAGCATGTAAATAATCTATAAATCAATGTAAAGATAGTTGTTCTAATTTTTATTAAATTAGTAAAAATATTGCATAAGAAATTTTTTGTTACAATTAGCTTTTTATTTAAACGTAATTTTTATAGAAAAATTATTGCTTTATAAGCAGCTGATAATTAAACCTGTTTTTATGAGTTGTTTGATTTTGATGATTTTTTGCAAAGGTAGTATTTTTAATCGTCAAATTCATTGCTGAATGTTTTTATTTTACTTTTTTTGATGTTACGGCAATTTGTAGGGGAACGGAAAAGTAAAAAAGGGGATATTTTCTTTTAGAAATTTCATATCAACTTTTTCTCTTATAAATTCTGATTCTTTTGTGTATAATTAAAAAATTTAATGTATCTTTGCTAAACTATTTTTTATGATAAAAGATAGTTAAATGTATTAACAATAAATTCGTTATGTATTGCTTTAAACATCTGTTTTTACGATTTTTTCCTTTTTTTTTCGTATTAATTGCAATCAACGGTAGGGGACAAATAAGCGAAGGCGGTAAACCTTATAGCTTTTCCGACTTTCGGCTTTCCGATGAAATTGTTATGATTAAAATGCCTCAAGTTGATAATTATTTATTATTGCAAGAAGAAAATAAAAGTAAAACCGATGGATTTCAGTTTGGAAAAGAATTTGATGTAGATTTAAATTTAATGAATGCAGGAATATGGACACAATTGGCTAACGGCGACCGATTGTGGCGTTTAGGAATTAGCTCGCAAGGTGCTTATTCTATTAATTTAGTGTTCGACAGGTTTTATCTTCCGGCAACATCCAACTTGTTTATTTATACTAAGAGTAAAGATTATGTATTAGGGGCATTTACCGAAAA
>JAAYQB010000114.1 GCA_012519525.1 Bacteroidales bacterium
AAAAGGATGATGAACAAATGGAAATCATCTTTTTTGCTCTTTTTTCAAAAATTATTTCTATCAATTTTCAACCTTATTTTCATACAAAGACAAAATAAATTGGCTTTTTAAGGGTCGACTAATTAGCTTGTATCGTAATAATGCAAAAATATAAAAAAAATCAATACAAAAAATATGGTGCAAAAATACAATATTTTTCTTTAACCTAAATCGGATAATTTTTTTTGTTTTTCTTGAATTATCAAGTCGCCTCGTTTTTCCGCTTCTAAATACTCTACTCTATCCCTTAACCATTCTATCATATCTTTTTGGTCTTTGATAGTATTTTTTAGAGTTATGTTTGTATTTTCGAGTGTCGAAATCAATTTTTCAGAATAAATGGAAGAATTTTTAGATTTATCGACTTTTTCTAAAAATTCGCTATTTTCTATATTTTGATGACATTTTCCGATAATTTTCAAATCAAATAAAACTTTTTCTATAGGAATATTCATCGCCTTAGAAATCATTTTTAGCGTTTTAACTTTCAGATTATCAATATTGTTATAGCTTTTAAGGAATGACCCTTGACTTATTCCTATTTTATCGCAAAATTCGACTTGCGAAATTTGTAATAATTTTAAATAATCTTTTAATTCTTTCAATTTCAAATATATATTGATTGTTTTTTAAGTAATTTATTTCTTTTTTCTAATTATTTTAACTTTTAGTGATAATTGTATCGCTTTTTGTTATATTTTTGTATTGAAAAATCATACAAAAAATATGGTGCAAAAATACAAAAATTATTATACAAAATAAAGGTAGTACACCATTCTTACGATGAATAAACTATTTTTTTACCGCAGAGTTTCCAAAGAACACGCCAAGGTCGCAGAGTTTTCTTTGCGTTTTTTGTGGTTAATCTTTGCGTTCTTTGCGGTTAAAATTATAAGTGAAAATGGTAGTATCCCATTCTTTTAGTGAATAAGCTATTTTTATAACAAAAAAAGATGCCGTTTAATTAGCATCTTTTTGTCGGGATAGCAAGATTCGAACTTGCGACCTCCTGCTCCCAAAGCAGGCGCGATAACCGGACTACGCTATATCCCGTTTCCAGCGGAGAGGGGGGGATTCGAACCCCCGGTACCCTTTCGAGTACGACAGTTTAGCAAACTGCTGGTTTAAGCCACTCACCCACCTCTCCTACCTTTCAAAAATTGAAATGCAAAAATAGCTAATTTTTTAATATAAAATAGTATAATTGTTTTAATAAATTAAAAAATACAATATTTAATAGATTACTAACCACTTATCTCTTTTGTTAGTTTACGCTCAACTTATACCCCACTCCATATATATTTTCAATAACAATAGAATCGTCTGCACTTAAATATTTTCTTAACTTATTTATATACACATCTATAGTTCGAGCATTGGCACTATCATTCGTTTTCCATACTTTTTCTAAAATAGAAGCTCTATCGGCTACATTTCCCATTTTTTTACATAAAAATCGCAATAATTCCGATTCTTTAGGGGTCAGTTGGATTGTCTTTTTCTTCTTTCCAATCAACAGTTTTCGATTAGTATCAAAAATAAAACTGCCTATAGCGAAAATTTCCTCATCGCCTCTTTTCTTTAAAGACGTATCAAAAGCCGCTTGTATTTTCTTAACTATTTCTCCCATGCTAAAAGGCTTGACAATAAAATCAATATCCGTCAATTGCAAGTCTTCTAATTCCTGTTTCTCCATCAATCTGTCAAGCATAAAAACAATGGGAATATGCTTATCGTAACGACGTATTTTCAATGCAATATTTTCATTTTTTTGCATTGCATAACTGAGTAAACATAAATGAAAATCCTCTTGTTTAAAAGCCTCTTCTATTTGCAATTGTGTCTCACACAATCGAATTGAAAAACCTTTAGACAGTAAAAAAAGTCCTAAACTTTTAGCTAAACGCAGATTATCTCCGACAATAACAATTTTTCTTTTCTTTTCCATTGCTTATTTACAGTATCTTTTCAATCTTTTTTCAGCTTCTTGATGGTGCAAAGCAGCTGCTTTTTTCAAGTCTTCACAAGCACCATTCACGTCTTTGAGTGCATCTTTGCAAGCACCACGATAAAAATACGCCTCCCCCAGAGTGGCATTGTATTTTATGGCTAAAGTGAAATCGGCGATAGCTTCGTCGTATTTGGTTTGTTCTAAATATATTTTACCTCTCGACAAATATATTTGCCACGATTTCGGACTCAACTGTATGGCTTTGGCATAATCATTAAGCGCCAAGGATTGTCGCTTTCTTTTTATATGATTTTCGGCACGGTAAACATACACCATATAGTCGTTTTTATTCAAGGTAATGGCTTTTGTAAAATCTTTCTGTGCATTGATAGAATCGCCTAAAAACGTATAACACAATCCCCTTTTAGCATACCATTCCGATTGTTTTTTTCTAAAATTTGTAATCAAATAGCTGTAATCTTTCAACGCTTCTTTCTCTTGTTTTAACTCAAAAAGCATATCGGCTTTGCGTTGCCATACATCTTCGCTTGCTAATCTTAGACCGATTGCTTTTTCATAATCATTCAGTGCCGAAGTGTATTCGCCGGCTATTTGATAGAGTTTTCCTCTTTCATAATAAGCATCGGCATACTTGGCATTCAACGCTATAACCTTTGTTAAATCCTGAATGGCATCTTGATGATTATCCAATCCTTGATGTATTAAAAATCGCCGATAATACAATTCCCATGATGGATTGTCTTTGATTTCAATGAACTGATTATAATCTTTGAGGCTTTCATTCAATTTACCCATAGCATAAAAAATATCGCCTCTCAACAAATAAGCGTTATGGAAATTTTTGTTTAACTCCATCACTTTTTGCACATCCGCCAATGCTTTCGAGTTATCTTTTTTTATGTTAAAATAAAGAGAAGCTCTATAGTAATAAGCCTGATAATAAGACGGATTTTTAGCAATCGCCTGCGAATAATCCACCAAAGCCGAATCGTATTTCTTCACTGCCTCATACGACTGTCCTCTACCCAAATAGGCTTCGTAATAATAGCTGCTTTTTTTGATGATTTCGCTAAAAGTTTGTATGGCACCTCTGTAATCTTTGCGTTGCTGTTTTTCTAAAGCACTGTCGTACAATCTTGATAGTTCTTGAGAATAAATAATGTTAGTAAAGCATAGCAAAGCCATCCATAAGATTGTTTTTTTGATTATCGTTAATTGTCGTATCATTTTTTATAATTTACCTATCCATTGAAAATAATCTTGCTGAAAAGTAGTGATTTTTTCAGGCATTTTATCGAAAATACCATACAAAGACGAACCGCTTCCGCTCATTGCTGCATAAACGGCTCCCTTTTCGTACAATTCGTCTTTTATTTTTTGCAATAAAGGATATTGTGGAAAAATCCATTTTTCAAAATCATTGACTACATTATTTTTCCATTGATAAAGAGGCTGTTGTATTAATTCTTCCAAAGGAACAGCGGGCTGCGATGCTTGTGCCGTCGCATAAGCCTTGGCAGTATTAATATGAATAGGCGGTTTGACGATATAAATGTATTTATCCTTTAAAGAAAACGACGGTAAATAACGCAGTTCGTTACCTCTTCCGCTTCCTATAGAAGGTTTATTATCAATAAAAAAACTACAATCGCTTCCTAATTCTGCAGCATAATTTTTTAGCATTTCCGAAGTCAATTGTAAGTCGAAAAATTTATTCAACAATAACAATGTAAAGGCAGCATCAGCCGAACCTCCGCCTAAACCCGCACCTAAGGGAATGTTTTTATATAAATACAATTGTATAGGCGGCAATTGATAAGCCTTTTGTAATAAATAATAAGCACGAACGCAAAGATTATCTTCAGCCGTAAAATCGGTAGCAATTCCACCGCTTTTAAAACAAAAACTATCTCTTTTCTTCACTTCAATTACATCGTATAAACCATATACAGGCAAAAACACAGTAGCGATATTGTGATAACCGTCACTACGTTTCGATATAATTTGCAATCCTATATTTATTTTACAATTGGGAAATGCCAACATACTTACTAAAAACAATTAATATTCTCAAATGCAAATGTATAATTTTTTTTCATTATCACAACACTTTTTTTAAAATTGATTATCAACTTAAATAAACTATAAGAAATAAAACATTCATCAATAATTTTCTTCGTTTAGAAGTATTCTATGCTTTTTTTATGTATTTTTGCTTCCTAAAAAGAAAGCGAAACTCTATGTCTATTATTGTAAAAAATATTACTAAAACTTATGGCAGTCAAAAAGCTGTCAACGATGTGTCTTTTGAAGTAAAACAAGGCGAAATTGTAGGATTATTAGGACCTAACGGTGCCGGAAAATCTACTTTAATGAAGATTATCACTTGTTACAAACTGCCGACTTCCGGTTCTGTAAGTGTTTGCGGATTTGATATCATAGAAGATGCGCAAGCCATAAAAAAACGTATCGGCTACCTTCCCGAAAACAATCCTTTGTATTTGGATATGTATGTTAAAGAAAGTTTGGGTTTTGTAGCACGCATCTATAAAAAGAAAAACATAAAAGCCCGTATTGAAGAAGTAATAGCTTTAACAGGATTGGAAAAAGAAAAACACAAGAAAATAGCTGCTTTATCGAAAGGATATCGCCAACGTGTGGGATTAGCTCAATCGCTTATCCACGACCCGGAAGTATTGATTTTGGATGAACCCACTTCAGGATTAGACCCTAATCAATTGGTTGACATACGTAATCTGATTAAAGACATAGGTAAATCGAAAACGGTTTTGTTTTCAACTCATATTATGCAAGAAGCCGAAGCTATTTGTAATCGTGTAATTATCATAGATAAAGGAATTATCAAAGCCGACGATACCATTGAAAATTTACAAAAATCACTGACTTCGCAATTCTCATTTACGATACAATTAGATAAAGCTATTAATATTCAAAAACTAAAAAATATCAAAGACGTTATCTCAGTGAAAGAAGCTGAAAACAACACTTATTTGATTGAATCTAAATCAAATATAGCATCTCAAATACAAAAAATAATTATCGAAGAAAAAGCCATAGTGTTAGACCTTCATCGAAAAGATTATTCGATGGAAACCATCTTTCGTGAATTAACCAAGAAATAATATGTATTTTATCAATCCTTTGTTTCTTTATGCACTATTTGCCATAGCAATTCCTATTGCTGTGCATCTTTTTAATTTTCAAAGATTTAAAATATTTTATTTTTCCGACACCCGATTTATAAAAAACTTAAAACAACGAACACAACGGCAATCTCAGTTGAAGAAACTGATTATATTATCATTACGAATTATCGCCATTATTGCCATTGTATTTGCATTTGCACGTCCTTATATTCCTTTAGAAAAAAACAAAGGACAATCGAAAGGAATTTATCATATTGTGCTTTATGTAGATAATTCGTTTTCGATGGAAGGCATTTCTCGACGCGGCACTTTATTGGACGAAGCAAAAGAAAAAGCAAAATCAATCAGTCAAGCCTATAGCGAAGAAGATAGGTTTATGCTGATAACCAACGATTTCTCGGCTAAACATCAGCAGTTTTTCTCAAAAGAAGAAATTAAAAAAGAAATTGACGCCATTCAAATTTCAGCGGTATCTCGTCCTTTAGACCTCGTTATGAATTATGCTTTATTGCATTTATCACGCCAGCAAACTGCCAATCAGAAAGTATATATTATTTCCGATTTTCAACAAAGCATGTCAAACTTTGCAAACATTCCGAAAGATGAAAACACCTACACTTATCTTATCCCTTTAAAAGCCAACACGATTAACAATGTATACATAGACACGGCTTGGTTTGAAACACCTATTTTTCAAGTCGAACAAGCCAATACGCTTCGTCTGATACTAAAAAACAGTTCGAAGAATGAGGTGGAAAAATTGCCTGTCAAACTTTTTGTCAACAACAAGCAAAAAGCCGTAGCATCGGCAGACATCAAAGCAAACGGAACAACGGAAGTAAAAATGAATTTTACTGTTTTTGAAAAAGGACTGCAACACGCTCACATCGAAATATTGGATTATCCCATCAATTTCGACGACAAACTCTATTTTACATTCTATATTGACGATACCTACTCGGTTTTAAGTATTTATGGCGAAAAAGAAAACACATTTTTAAACGCTTTATTTCAAAACGATTCTTCTATTAATTATCACACTATCAACGAACACAACATTGATTATGCCACTTTAAAGAATCAAGATTTAATCATATTAGACCAAGTAAAAGAGCAAAGCAGCGGTTTTATCAGTGCCATTGAAGACTATGTACGACAAGGTGGCAACTTGCTGATAATTCCTTCTATCAATAAAGATATTGCCATGAGCAATATTTTAAATCAACGTCTTAACATTAGTCGTTTTGAAAGTTTAGACAGTCAAAAAACACGTTTTGCAGCACTCAATTTAGAACACGATATCTACAATCATATTTTTGAAAAAATAGATGCCAACATGGATTATCCCAATGTGTTTTATTATTATGTACTAAGTAAAGGAATTTTCCATAACAAACAAACTTTGATTCGATTAGAAAACAATCACGACTTTTTATGTGTCTATCCCATAGAGAAAGGCAATGTTTATCTGCTCGCCACTCCTTTGGACAATGCTTACAGCGAATTTCAAAAACATGCTCTTTTTGTTCCCACTATTTACAATATGGCTATATTGGCTAACATACAAGAAAAACCGTATTATACTATAGGTGAAAACTTTCGAATTCCTTTAAATAAAATTGAAATACAAGCGGATAACATTATAGAAATAACGCATCCGACCACGAATTTTTCATTTATACCCGAAATTAGAAATCAAATGTCGGGACTGAGCATTTTTGTACACGACCAAATAAAAGAAGCCAACAACTATTTAATCAAAGACAAAGAAAATATCATCGGCGGATTGTCTTTTAACTATAACCGAAAAGAATCGGAAATGGTTTTTTACAACAAATCGAACTTGGAAGAACATATAAAAGACAATGAACTAACAAATTATACTGTTCTTAATTTGCAAAACAAATCAACCAATGCCATTATCAGCGAAATAGAAACAACAGGCACACGGCTTTGGCAATATTTTATTCTATTAGCACTTGCGGCTTTATTAAGCGAAGTTTTATTGTTAAGATTATGGAAGCCGTAGAAAAACAAATTTTTCAAATTCAGTCGGAATCCGATTTTCAAGCAATAGCATTGAAAATATTTCACTTTCAATATAAAAACTGTCCAATCTATCAACAGTATGTCAAGGGTGTCGTACGTTCGATAGATACGATAAAAGAAGCTGCACAAATACCTTTTCTTCCCATTGATTTTTTTAAGACACATCGCATTATCAGCAGTGAAAAACAAGCGGAAATTATTTTTAAAAGTAGCGGAACCACTGCTACGCAAGTATCACACCATCACGTTGCTAAACTATCCGTTTACGAAGAGAGCCTACTCGGCGGTTTTCGTTATTTCATAGGCGAACCTCAGCAATTTGCCATTCTCGCCTATCTTCCTTCCTATAGAGAACACAACAACTCGTCCTTGCTGTATATGCTGCAATTACTGATGCAAAAAAGCAAACATCCTTTATCGGGTTTTTACTTCAATAAGGAAGACGAATTAATTAAAAATTTACAATTACTTTACAATCAAAACACAAAAACCATTCTATGGGGTGTAAGTTTTGCCTTATTGGATTTGATTGAAAAATACAAGCTGCATTTTCCTCATCTGTTAGTTTTTGAAACAGGCGGTATGAAAGGAAAACGCAAAGAAATACTAAGAGAAGAATTGCATCAACGTTTAAAAAAAGGCTTCGGTGTTGATAAAATTTATTCGGAATACGGAATGGCAGAACTGCTTTCTCAAGCCTACTCTACAGGTAATCAAACTTTTAAAACACCTCTTTGGATGCGAGTTTACATAAGAGATATTTACAATCCTTTGCATGTATACAATACGCATAACAAAAGAGGCGGCATCAATATTATTGATTTAGCCAATCTTTATTCTTGCTCTTTTATTGCTACCCAAGATATGGGAATAATAAGAGAAAACCAATCGTTTGAAGTTCTTGGAAGATTCGACTATAGCGATATTAGAGGATGCAATTTATTGGTTGAAGAATAACAATTCTTTATTCCTTCACAAACTTCTTTATAAGATTGCCTTGTGAGGTAGTGAGTTTGAGAATGTAGATACCGGCACTAAGGGTGCTACAGTCTATCGTAGTGCTATAAATAGTGCTAAGTTGCCGACGACCAAGTACATCATAGACTTCTACACGACTTATCTCCGCTTTGCTTTCTATATAAAGCGTACCGTTGACAGGATTGGGATAAAAACGGATATTATCCTGTTTTATTTCTTTTACACCTAAGGTAAAATACGGGCAAGCATAAGTTGTGTTTTTAATCGGTGTCCCAATTTCATCTAACACATCCCAAAATTTATTGGTAGCTATTGTATCTCTGCAGGAAGAAGTACCCGGATTTGTAAATGTTCCATCCTGAATATATATCCTTCCTTTACTATCTTCAGTCCTTATTGGCAATTGGTGAAAAAGACTATCCAATCCGCAGGCAGAAAGTTGATTTCTCTCACATATTATTCTTATTAGGCTATCACATCCGGATATATTAATGGCTTTAATAGAACAAAAAGAAACATCCAATCTTTCTAATGCCGTAAGCCCACTAACATCCAAAAAAGAAAGATTATTAAAAATACATCTCATTTCAGTTAAAGCAGTAAGCCCACTAACATCCAAAGAAGAAAAATTATTATAAGAACACTCCAATCTTCTTAAAGCCGTAAGACCACTAACATCCAAAGAAGAAAGATGATTAACATCGCAATCCAAAAGCCTTAAAGCCGTAAGACCACTAATATCCAAAAAAGAAAGCTGATTATCTTCGCAATATAATTCTATTAATCCCTTATTATTAGAGGCATTAATTTCTTTTATTCTAACTGTTACAATTCCGTTACCTCTGCAACTAAACTTTTTTACATTCCCATAAATCCTCATAGTGTCGGACTGTGCGTAGTAGCTTATCCTGTCTGTCCAATTTGTATCAACATAAAGGGTGGTATCTGTTGTGCCACTTACTACTCTCACGGCAGTGCTAGTAGCATCTGCTTCAAACTTAAAATTTATCCACTCCCCTTGTTTTACAATAAGGGTAATGTATCGCTCCATATTTTGTGCCTTTACGGCTGTAACACTTAGCATTATTAGTCCTGCGAAGGCAGTTACTATAAGCAAATTAAATTTTTTCATGATATTTTTTTAAATTTATAATTAAGTTTAATTCCTGATTGCAAAGATATACTATATTTTCTTTTGGTTAAGCAAATATGTGTATTTTTTCGATTAATAATGAATTAAAAAGTAAAAATTTTAAAATACCATAATAAATATCCGACTATAGTAGCCGCCACTATTAAAGCTATAACAATAGGAATAGTCGGATTTTTCTTTTTGGCAAAAGGGTCAACTAAATTCAATTTTGAATTTTCGGGCAATTTTGCCAAATGCGTCAATGTTTTTCCAAACACAATGTTAATCGTTGCTCTTGCATTAATAGCCCAACCGTTGGCATCTAAAAGAGGTGCAAGGTTTCTTTTTCGCAACTTCAACCAAGCCAATATCATAGAAGGTCCTGAAATTGACAAAACAACACCTATTATCGCTAAAGGCATTTGCCACCATTTTAATCCGAAGAAACTTGAAAAAATCGAAACCAATACGGTGCCTATGGCTCCTATGGCTAAACTTAAGGCTGCAAAAATTCCAACAAACTTACCGATATCGAACGGTGGCGGCGGGGTTTTCGGCTGTGGTATTTGTTTTGCAGCGTCTTGAGATTCACTCGCCAATACAATAGCATCGTCGGCTTTTTCGTTCACTGCCTCGATTTTATTTTGTGCTGCCGTTTCTATAGTTTCTTCTTTGCTTGTTGCAAATTTCTCGGTTTGTTTGGTAATAAATCGAGAAACCTTTCTATAAGGCATCCAAAAGGCTTGTTTAATACTAATTGGATTATCAATAACTTTCACTATAGTAGCATCCCAATCGTTTCCTTCTCTATCATAAAAAAGTGCGTTACGACCTTCTTCTATATCATCGAAATCGCCATCGGTTAAAGCCGCAGCAATGGTTATTTTTTCATTTTTTGTCTTCGATACACAGTCACAATATATCAAACAAATAGCACTTTTTTTAGCTAATTGATTGTGTTTTGACATATCATTTACTTTGATACACAAATCGCAGCGACGTTGCTCAACATACAAACAGCCATTTTGAAAAATAGCTTTTCGAGTAGAACTATAAAAATCGGAAAATGTTACATAGTTTTTCAACAAAACATATATATCACGATAGTAGCGAGTTAATTTATCTACCAATAGGATATTTTTAGTGTTTGTTTCCAACGATAAATCTTGTTCGACAAGCGACAAAAGATTTTCTTTTGACTGATTGCTTAACAATTCTCTGATATATGTTAATTCTAATTTTTCGACTTTTTCTCCTGCTTTTTCGCTTAGCCACTCTTTGTAATCATTGAAAAGTGCTACGTAAGCCTTCCATTCTTCTTCGGTAAGGTGTTCTTTGTTAGGATTATTTTTATAAACAACAAGTTGATTAAACTGCTCTAAAGTCTCTTTCCATACCGGATTAATTCCCTTTTTTAAAGAAAGTATTTGCTTCGGATTGATTTTAGTCAACGGAAAATCAGCAATTTCTTCTAAACATGCGTTGAGATTTTTTTTACTTAATTCTTCGTATTGCGTATTTAAAGAGTTCAACAACTTTATTGATTCTTCATCAAATTCCGCCATGCGACAACGTAAAAAATAATCTTCCATTTTAGGCTGAATTGCCAACATTGCTTTATAAGCCTCATCGCTTGTGTCTCCATAAGGTAATATCTTTTCTTTATTGCTTTCGGCTTTTGCATACCAATCGGAATACTCTTGACAATACGTATAAAAACTTCCTATCTGTTCGCTTGTAACTCCCTCTACCCCACTCAAATCAACAGTGCTTCCTTCATATTCTATGATTTCTTTTATCACTTGTTGTAAATTTACATCGGAAGTGCTGTTGACAGTAATTACACCATCTCCATTAAACGCTGTATCCGCAAATATTTTTTCTCTATCCGATGTTTCTTCTACCGTCAACTCTTTTGCATCGGGTTTTCCTATATTGCTCAATATCTGCTTAGCCGCAGCTAATAAATTTTCGCCTTCCTCCGTTTGAGTATTGATAGCCGAAAGAGGAAATAAAGTGCTTTCTTTGATTAAGTCATCAGGATTGTTAATAACGGAAGTAATCCACTTAACGGCTTGTAATATTTCCGGAACCCTAATTTTACCATCATTATCACTGTCTATCAGTTCTAAAGTTTTAATATCTATTTCTAATCCTTGTATAGGGCAGCTTAATGCCGTCCACAATTTCTGGTCTAATTGCTCCAAAGCAACAAGGTCTTGTCCGGTTTCAAGATTGACTCTATTTACACCTCCTATACGCGAAAATTGCCATACATGACCTTCTTTATTGGAAAAAGAAGCAATTTTGCTTACCTTTTTTAATATTTTCTTTCCTTTTGCCATCTTAATTTATTTTTTAAAATGCAGAAGTAAATAAAATTTTTTGAATAAAAATCGCTTCCTAATTCATTTCTCTATTTCTCTTCTTTGTTTACCTATGGTATTTTTTAATTTTACTATCAAATTTTGAAGTGACGGATAAAAAAACCGTATATTAGCATCTATTTCTTCCATTGAAAACCAGTAAGCTTCCGTTATATTTTCTTCTATTTGAGGCATGGGACTATCGGTAGAAACAGTTTTCATATAAAACCATACCGTTTCCTTTAAAACAAACTGTTTTTCTTTGATAAAAACATGATAGGTATTGTCTATTTTATCTACTATATGTAAATTATGTATATCGGTTTCTTCTTCCACCTCTCTTATTGCAGCTATTTCTACGCTTTCATTTTTTTCGATATGTCCTTTGGGAAAATCTAAAAAACCCCATCTTTTAATGGTGAGAATTTTATTTTCATTATTCAAAACGATACCTCCCGCCGCTTTTTCTACAATAAAAAAACCTTTGATATATTCCCATACTTTTTCTATATTATTTACTAAACAATACAAGGAAAATGATTGCCGTTTTTCTAAAAATAAGCGTATTTTTTTTTCTAAAAAATTGTTCTTTTCAAAAATCACATCGTTATTATTCTGAAAATCACCTAATTGATTTTTATCGTAGATTATTATAGATAATACGGCTTCATTAAAAAAAATAGTGTACTTTTGCATATATAAATATTTTTATATGGAATTATCAAAACATTGTGCCAATCATTTATTAAAAATTAAAGCAGTAAAATTAAGTCCTTCAAAACCATTCACATGGGCTTCCGGATTAAAATCTCCTATTTATTGCGATAATCGCAAAACTCTTTCTTATCCGGAAGTAAGAACGTTTATTAAAGAAGGTTTAGTGCATTTAATTCGCACAAATTTTCCAACAGTAGAAGTCATTGCAGGAGTGGCTACAGGCGCTATAGCTCAAGGTGTTTTAGTTGCTCAAGAACTGAATCTTCCTTTTGTTTACGTACGTAGCGAAGAAAAAAAACACGGCTTAACCAATATGGTAGAAGGTGTTGTAAAAGCTAATCAAAAAGTAGTCGTTATTGAAGACCTTGTATCTACAGGACAAAGTAGCTTAAAAGCTGTTAACGCTTTAAAAGAAATGGGTTGCAATGTGTTGGGAATGACTGCTATTTTCACCTATAATTTTACTATCGCAAAAGAGCGTTTTGATGAAGCTAAGGTTAACTTACATACATTAACCGACTATCACTCACTTATAGAAGAAGCTATTACACAAGGTTATATACAAAAACAAGAACAAGATACATTAAATAAATGGAGTCAAAACCCACAGTTGTGGGCACAACAATTTGAATAAAATAATATGGATTTATCAAGTAACGAAATACACATACAAGCCAAAGACGAAGTTATCTTTCAAATGCTGACTAACTGTAATAACTTTCATCAATATGTGCCTGAAATCAGCAATTGGACGTCAACAGAGGATTCTTGTAGTTTTTCCATACAAGGAGTTGGAAATGTAGCAATGGATATTGTTGAAAAAAAAGCATTTTCATCTATTGTTTACAATATTAAAAACGAGCAAATCAAATCTTTAATGATTTCTTTTCATATCAAAGAAAATGGAGATGGAAGTTTGTTTTATGGTCAATCAACAGTTGAAGTTCCATTTTTTGTAGCTCAAATGATTAAACCGTCGCTACAGAAATTTTTAGACATGTTAGTAGAACGTATTAAAACAGCTGTTGAGAGTAAGACCTGTTCTTAAAACCTCTTCGCTTTTTATGGTAGCTTTTGAAACATTCGATCTCAACAACGGCTTACGTGTCATCTTACACACCGACACAACCACACCCTTAGCTGCAATCAATCTTACTTATAAAGTAGGCTCTAAAAATGAACATCCCGACAAGACAGGATTTGCTCATTTATTTGAACATCTTATGTTTAGCGGTTCTAAGCATATTCCTTCTTACGATAAAGTCCTGCAATCGGTCGGAGGAACAAATAATGCCTTTACCAATCCCGACATAACCAATTATTACCTTAGCCTTCCGGCAAAAAATCTTGAAACCGCACTTTGGTTAGAAGCCGATAGAATGAATGAGTTGGCATTTTCAGAAGAAAGTCTTGCCACACAAAAAAATGTAGTTATCGAAGAATTTAAACAATCTTATCTCAACCAACCTTACGGAGATATCATGTTGCTTTTAAAACCTTTAGCTTATAAAGTACATCCTTATCAATGGAATACTATTGGAAAAGATATTGAACACATTGCTCTTGCAAATATGGAAGAAGTAAAAAGGTTTTTTTATCAATATTATCGCCCTAATAATGCTATTTTGTCTGTTACAGGCAATATCAATACCGAAC
>JAAYQB010000115.1 GCA_012519525.1 Bacteroidales bacterium
AAAATTATAAAACTATTAAAAGTATCAAAAAAATGAATAATTTTGCAACTTTAAAGATAAAATAAAAAATAATATATGAATTTGTATATTTGTTTCGTAAATTAGATATTATGGGCAAGGCTAAGAAACCACTACTGCATAAATAAAGAACCATGTATAAAGAGAATTTATTTGAACTAATACGGAAAGAAGAAGTGATAATCTGGGCAGGAGCAGGCATGTCATTGTACGCAGGTTATCCTTCTGCGAAAAGATTAGCTGAAATTCTTATTGAAAACCTGACATCTAAAGAAAAAGAAAGAATAGATATTAATATTCCTCTTCCCGAATTAGCCGAAGAATTTTATAGATTAAAAGGAAACAATAAGAATAGTCTGCTTCAAATATTAAATGAAACTTTTCAGAAAAAAGCGGAATCAACAGACACCCATGATAGGTTGGCTATAATTCCACATTTCAGTACAATAATTACAACAAATTATGATTCTTTATTTGAGGATTCATATGGTCAAAAGGCACAGAAAATATATAAAACAACTCAGATTCCTTACATCAATAATAAGAAGACACAGATATTTAAAATTCATGGTGATTTAAGTGAACCTGAAAGTATAATTTTAACTAAATCAGATTATAACAAATTCTTTAAGGATAATGAAGATAATGGCACATTTTGGTCAGTAATACGAGAAAGATTAGCTACTAAAGCTGTATTATTTTTAGGATATAATTTAGAAGACCCGAATGTTTCTGTCATATTTGACAGAATTACTGATTCATTAGGAGAAAATAGAAAAGAATGTTTTTTAGTTGCACCAAAACTTCCTCAGCATAAGGCAAATAATCTTATAAAGAAAGGGATTCATTACATAGATTCTACTGCTGAGGAAATAATATCAGAGTTACTTTTAAATTTAAAAGAACATATAATTTCAGATATTGAAAGAGGAAAGACATCAGCAGATACTTTTCGTCATTTTTTGGCAAACATTGACTTGCTTCCAGATTTAAAAGCAGATAATGATAGTTATAAAGTTACTTCATTAAAAGGAACTAAAGCAGGTATTCATGGAACTGCGAACTTTACTTTCAAAAATGAAAAAGATTTTATAAAGGAGCTTAACGACTTTACACATGGAAAAAAGTTTGGAACATTGGAAATTCCTGGAGATAAACTATTAAATGCTGAATTTTGGTATGGCGGTGTTAAATTTCCAGATTCAGAGGGCATATTAAAGCTTGAGTTTAAAAGTGTGCCAACATTAGAAACCAAAATTGATGTAAGATTTGATGATGGTTTTGACTATCAAAACACTCCTATTAAACTATATGGTTCGCCTAATTTAATTGAGATACATCTTGAAATTGAGAATGCAGATATTGTAGTTAAAGTAGATTTAGAAACAATGCCTGAAATAAAAGTTAACATGAATTATAAGCACAAAGAGGTTTGTAAAAATGTTAAAACTGAAATAGAACTATTTACCTTATTAATGAAACTTGCAGAAGGAAGAATGTTTACTGTTTTTCCGGAAAATGGGAATGCAATATCCAAAGCATTCCCAAAATCTACAGAACTTTTAGAACACGCAACGTTTTTTTATTATTATTTTACAAACCTTAAAAAGATTGAGAATCATTATAATGTTAGGTTTTCAAATATTCATATAAATAGCATTAATGATGAAACCTTAAAAACAGTTGAATATATTGTAGCAGTATTTGAGGAGGTATATTTGGATTTAGATTGGGATGATGAATTAATAATGACTCTGGTTGATGATTATTCTGATGAAGTTATTGAACAATTCGAAAATGTGAATAAGGTTAGTACGCCTTTTGTTGCTCATAATAAGGTTGAAGAAATAATGGAACTGCATGGTGAAAAAATTAACCTGGGATATAAGAAAGTAGAATTTATGGATACTTATGTCACAAACATTGAAGCTATTAAGAAAAGGGAAGATAATGTTGTTAGAATGAAAAGTCGAAGTAAGAAAATGCATCTTTCCTATACAAAAGATTTAAATGAAGAAAATATAAAGTCCAGACCATAATATCGTGTAAAAAGCATTGGGGTTTAATAGGTTATTCAAGGATTGTAGCCCGCTTCAACTTTTCATATAGCTTGATAAAAAATCGCCCTCAATCCCCTACTTTTCATACATGTAAACGTTACCACCCAAGCGATTAAATAAAACTTCAACAGAAATATGCACAAAGTGAAAAAACAACACAATTGAATTATGGTAAGGATGTCAAAGAGGAACAATAAAATGAAGCTAATTGGCAGATAAAAAATTATAAAAGTATTAAAAAAATGTATACTTTTGCAATCTTAAAGATGAAGTTCTTTTATTAAAATAAAAACATTAATAAATAAAAAACGATACAGACATGAGAAAAACAATTGTTTTTGGAGTAATTACAGTTCTAATTGGACTGATTTCGTGTGAAAAGGACAATGATACGAAACCGAACGACAGTGTTGTTTATGACACTATTAAACCATTGGATTATTTTCCTGCATTTCCGGGTTCATATTGGATTTATGATAATAATGACACCTTAAAAGTTGCAAACCAATATGAGAAATATATATTCAATTCAGCAGGATATACTGCGAAACCTGATTATGATACTTTGATTTTGCCAAAACTCATATTAAATGGAATATTTAATCCAACTGATACTTTCGCCTATGTTAATGGATACTCCATTTCGCAAGCCAAAGGAAGTAGTTATAGAGACCCAGCCTTTAAGGAATTACTTTCTTTAACCGAAGGCGCTGAATTTACAATTGGAGGTGCAATTCAAGGTCATAAGATAACAGGTAAAACAATAAAAGTAGATACGACAATTTATTTAGGAACGACTGAATATAAAAACGTGATAATTACTATTCAATTTGACTATGCTTGCGTTTCAGGGTCAGGCGGCTCTCCGGAAGATTGTGCAACTTTAAGAGAATATTATGCAAAGGATATTGGATTGATAAAACGAGAAACGAGAAATTATCCAATAGATACTGATTTTGTTAAAGATATTGAATTAATAAAATATAAAATTATAAAATAGCTAGCGACAACACAATTGAATTATGCTAAGAATGTCAAAGAGGAACAATAAAATGAAGCTAATTGGCAGATAAAAAATTATAAAACTATTAAAAGTATCAAAAAGATGAATAATTTTGCAACCTTGAAGTTAAAAAAGAAAATAATATATGAATTTGTATATTTGCTTCGTAAATTATACGTTATGCACCACTTTAGAACGACAATGAAACAACTGACTATCATTTTTGGGCTGACACTTGTAGCAGCGACAAATATTTTTGCTCAAACTGCAATTACAGCGGACAGTTTAGATAAAAAAATTGCCGCCCATTTTGACAAGTATAGACCAGAACTTTTCCGTTACAGCGGACTGACAACCTACGGTGAGACACAGACAACCTTTGACAAAAAACAAATTGAAACAGAACTGCAACTTTTCAGCGAAGTAAAAAATTCGAAACTCCTAAACAAGCCGACAGCAACTGTTTTTGCGTTATGCCACAACATCCTCATTCATACTCCCGACAATGGAAAATCTTTTCTAAAACTTTTGAATCAGCCGACAACAAATGAAGACATTATCGGTTTGCTGTATTTAGAAATAATTTTTGCTGGGGAATTCGGTGAACAGTTAGCGGTGGACAATTTAGAATCCAACAATAAAGAATGGAGTAAAGCTTGGGCTGGATATTTAAGTTCATTCGCAATTTATGAATCTTCTATACCAAGAATTGAAAAAGCGTTACAACAAACTGACGACACCGAAATAAAACAAGACCTCATCAGTGCATTGATGTATATCAGTAATCCGAAGTCAATAGAAATTATAAAACAGATTATTGAAACGGCAAAAAATGATGAAGTGCAGACAAAAGCAATTTTTGCTTATGCAGAGCTTGCGGGTTACGATGGAATAAAATATTTGGAGAGCGTCAAAACTATCGGAGAAAAATCAAAAGAAGAAAAAAAATCAAGCATTGACTGGCTGAAAAAAGAAACAAGTCCCAAAAATAAATTTGGGACTGAAGTAACCAATGACATTGATTTCATTAAAAGATTTGGAGACATTAAATCACCCGCCATCATTTGGATGGACAAGGAAGGATTACTGAATGAAAAAAAAGCAAAAAAGCCAACACCCCTGACAAAAGACAAGAAAGATAAACTACTTGACTTGCTAATTGAATCAAAAGGTTTCGGACTTGAAGCAGTAAAGGGACAATTGTTTTTAAGTATTGAGCCAACAGACATTGATAAACTTTTAACGCTGCGACAAATGTGTGTTTATTCACCCAACAATTTTACAAAGGGACGACTAAACACAATTGAAATATTAGTTCGGTATTTACGCAATGCAAAAAAGTAAAAGCGGTGCATAACATCGGACTTGCGAACCGTTGGCAGCAAGGGTGAGAACAACCCATATATTTAAATTATTAAATTAAAAAGTATGAGAACAATATTATTGAATATTTTTATAATCGCATTAACATTAACTGCTTGTAATAAAAAAGATGACGATGAAATTGGAAAAAATGTAAAAGACCCTTATAAATTACCATGGAAGACAGAGAATATTCATTATGAGAATTTGTCAATGTGTAATGGAAGCCATTCGTCGGGATATAAACTTTATTACAAGGATTCATTATTAATGGAGGAATGTACCCTTGGAAGTACTAGAATATCTAATTCTTTGTTGATTAATGATTCAATCCTTCATCTTTTCGTTATTAGAAAAAGCAACAGTAGCTATGATTTGTTGACTAAAAATGGCGGACATAGTTGGGAGGAAATCCACGTTGGACCCCCTGAAATTTATAAAATACATTATGTGAATTTAGAATTGGTTTACTGTGTGACTATAAATCAGAATGATTTATATTTTACCGGCATCTGGAAAAGTAACCTTTCTAATTTTAAGGATAGCCTGACTAAGGGAAGACATTATATCACAGATTTAGGGACAAATATTTCAGACATGGATTCAACAGTGATAACATTAAATGATAGTGTTGATTTTGTGATAAAGTTTAAAGATTAGTAGAAAGCCTGCCCCCACTCACTCAAATCCAGCTTCACTGAACTCGCTCTGACTCGGTTATAATCCAAGTATTTTACAAAGCGAGAAAACACAACACAATTGAATTATGTAAGGATGTCAAAGAGGAACATAATCCTAATTGGCAGATAAAAAATGATAAAACTATTGAAAGTATAAAAAAAATATATACTTTTGCTTCGTAAAATAAATGTTATTGATAATTAAACAAAGGAAATGATAAACACATTGCATAAAGAACAGAAATCGGGTATTTTGTTATTGCTGGGTTCAAAAACATTTGAAAGCTTAGCTTTCTTTTTACTAATGGCAATATTTTTTCCATTCTTGAACGAATCCTTAGGAATTGATTCGTCAAAAGTAGGATTTTATTATACTTTATTTTATGGAACCATTGGGATAACAAGTTTTATTTCAGGATTTTTAGGCGACAAACGAAACAGATTTCATGTTGTTACAATAGGATTTCTACTATTAACAGTAATGCATTTGGCAATTGCATTTCTGCCCGGCAATAATTTTTTAATACTTGCAACATTAATCCTATTAGGACTTGGAAAAGGACTCATATCGCCCAATATGGTTGTCTTTCTTGGGAATATTTACAATGAAAAAGAGAACAAAATAATTGGATTGTCCGGATTTATTTTGTTTTCATTCGCAGTTAGTACTGGAGCTGTAATAGCCCCTCTACTTTCAGCTTTTTTAAAAAATAATTGGGGTTTTTATTCCCTATTTGCGTTTATATTTGCTTTACTCTCATTTATTTTATTTCTAAAATTCAAAAACCACTATAATAAACTTAACATTGTTGCCGACAGGAAAGATTATGTTGAAAATACCGACATAAAAAAACTAAATACATTGATACTGTTTTCAATTCTTACAATCGGGATTTTCATAAATTTTGTACTCTACCAAAATAGACTGACTTTTACACATGCCATACATGACTTTTTCGAAAATGGATTTGAAATTACTCAAGTATTCAATAATATTGACAACTATATTTCTTTCATTATCTTAGCTCTATTTGCATTTTTAATTTTAAAAATAAAGCGTTTAAATTGGAGTAAAATTTTTAATGTAATTCTCATTGGGCTTATTGTTGCAATCATTGCATTTATAGTAATAGCAACTTCTTTATCAATATCTCAAGCGATAAATAGTCTATTTATACAATCGTATATTTTCATCTTAATAGCCGAGACATTGATTTCTCCTATAATATTCTATATAACATACAGATGTTCACCTTTAAAACACAAAGGACTTTTTCAAGGAATATCATTTATATTTAGGGGAATCGCAAATCAATTATTATTCTTAGGATTATTGATGTATAATAAAAATGCTTTAATGGCATTTATTGGATTTGCAATCATTCTTACAATTTCTGCTATTTTAATATTAATCTTAAAAAAGAAAGTGAACAATAAACTAACTGAAATAGAAAGAAATATAGAAGCCGATAACATACAATAAAATTCAAATTATTTATATTTGTAAAAACTTAAAAAAATGAGAACGATAACAACAACAATTTTGATTCTGATTTGCATTGGAAATACATTGGGACAAAACAATGAAAAACTTGCGAAGAAAATCACTAAAAAGATGTGCGACTGTATTGGATTTATAGATAAATATGAAAATTTAAATGCAAAACTTGACAGCTGTTACGACTTGGCTCTCAATGACATTATAATGAATGCTACACCTAAAGAAATCCAAATCATTGGAAATACAGAAGAATTTAATGAAGTTAAAAATCGAATTGGAAAACTCATTAAAGTGGATTGTGATGCAGTAAAAAATGTTATTATTCAAGAAGTGCAATCGTCAATAAATGAAAGTAGTTATCCCACTAATTTCACAACAAAGGAATTAAAAGAAGCAAAAAGAAATTTAGATTCTTATGACGGAAAAATCATTGCTTTTGATGGTAAAATAGTTGAAGTAAAATCACTTGGAGAAAACAAACCCTATTTGAAAGTTGAACTTGAAAATGGAGAAACAGTTTGGATTGGTTCTATGGTAAACAGTCAATTCGACAAAGTAGGTAATTCAATACGATTTTTAGGATATTTTTTACTAGTTAAAAAAGGTGAAATTGAATTCAATAACTCTGGATTTCACATTCTTGCATTTGCTGAAATAGACTTGAAAACAAAAAAATTAGCTATTATGCCGGGGTCGGAATCTCAGATAAAAGAATGGGGACAAGGAAAAATACCAAATACAAAATAAATCAATTAACAATGAAACAGTTCACATACATATTAACATTATTGCTTTTGGCAAGTTGCGGACAGCCGAAAGCCGAACAGGCAAGCACGACTGCTTCCGATACGACTACAACAGAGAGAGTTGACCTAAAAGATAGACTAAAACCAATTAAAGCGAATTTTAAGAGAATTAACGCTATTAGCAATTGGTGTTCCATTGAAACCGAAGAATTGTGGGAAACGACTGAAGGAGGAGAAGCAAAATTTTATTATCAAAAGGGGATATTAGAAAAAATTGTAACACACCACTATGGCGAAACATTTCAACTACTGACAGAATATTATTTACTGAACGGCGAACTTTCATTTGTTTTTGCAAAACACTACCAATACAATCGGCATGTATATTACGACTCAACAGCAATGATAGAAAACAATGATACTGAGGTGTTTGACGTTGAAAAATCGAAAATAACCGAAAAGAGAAGTTACTTTGAAAACGGAAAATTATTTCATCAAATCAATCAAGAGTCCGATTCACCGCTTACGGACGACTATTTACTTCAAGAAGAAAAAGAAATAAAAACTTATTTTGACCAGCTTATTGGAATGACGAAAAAGAAATAAAAACCGAAAATCCGAATTTTCAATTTTATAGTATCTCATAAATTTCATTATCGTGGCATATATGATGCCTTTGCATAGCACTTTATCTATTACTAAAACTATCCCAATCCCATGGTGCAGCGGTAGAATCACCTTTTATTGGTAAAGGAAATTTTGTTGCGTATCTACCTTCGCCGTATTCAGCATCGTAGCATTTCATTATTTTTTCTGCAGGCAAGTGACTTTCCGGATTGTATATTTTCTTTTCTTTATACAAGCGTTCTTGAATAGAAATAGCGTCTTGCGGTAAATCATTGAAAGGTCTGCATTCAGGATACACTTTGTCTATCAAAAACTCTATCATTTCTTGCGAATATTTTACACCATATAATTCGACACTTAGTTTAAATGTAATATGCTTAAAGATATCGTAAAAGTCCATATCGTAATACTTTTTCAGTTGTTTTAGTCTTACTTTAATTATTCCTGGCGATGTCTTTTGTGTTTCTCTAATCATTTCTGGTCTTTCTTCAAATGGATACATTGCCCATGGTTGTATTTCTTTAGCAAAAGAAACATAGGATAAGCTCCATATATACATATCGTCAATAATATCGTCCCATCTATCTTCAATGTTTCCATGTTTTGCTATTTGTGGCTTATATTGCCTTTCTATGCGTTCAAGAGTTATTTTCAATTCATCGGGATTTGGAATTTTTAGCTCTGATAATTCTGCTAATTTATCAAAAGCTTCTAATTTTTTATGTTCCATTTCTGTTGCAATAGTACCTTTTCCTAAGGCTTCTGCTATCCTTAATCTAAAAGCCATTCCTGCTCGCACCGCAGTATGTCCTTCTTCCATTAATTTATCTAAACCTTTTTCTATAAGCAATCGCAAAAAGCGTGGATATGTCATGCCGGGTTCTTCGCCAAGAGCAATAGCCTTTTCAATTGGTGCTACAAGTAAATCATCGCGAAACATTTTGTCAACCTCAACATCATTCTTGTGCATATTAGGTTTATCTTTTAATTCTTCATCAATTTCTTTAAAAGCCTCTTCTTTTTTATATTTTATTAGCGAATCAGATAACTTGATTTTAGAATGCTGTTTCAAATAATCAATTTGGCTGCTTGCATTTGCCTTTGCATCAAAACTTCTAGCCATTTCTATAGTTTTTTGTTTTTCTTCTTTGATTTTTTTTATTGTATCTCTTAATGCGTCTAAATATCTTTTCAGCAGCATAGCATCGCTATTATCATCTGAACCTGAAGATTGAGAACTTTTTATTAATACATTGGTGTAGTGAGTACTGAATTTTAAATAAAGGTCTTCTTTGAGCATTTCCATGCTAAAAGCAGTCATATCATCATGTTTTTGTGCTAAGTCTTCCATTCTGGTTAGAATTTGGCACATTATATCAAAATCTTCGCCACTCACATTGGCTTCTTTGCATTCCCGAACCATTTTTCTATAAGGCGAAAGCATTGGATCGAGCATTAATGGGTCTATTGGCATAATTTTATTTTTAAAGGTTAATAATAGATTTGTACTGAGCGATTTTTTCTTTTATATGCTCATCTTTATATGGAAGATGGCGTTTATGGCGATGCTCCATTATAATGTCAGGATTATGTTCCCATTTTTCTGTAAGATTTTTTAAAAGTTCTTTTTCATCTTTATAGGAAGAAATAATAATTTCTTTTACTAAATCAACTATTTTCATAAAATAGCTTTTATACTCGCTTGGCACTTCAGCATTTGAATAAATATCAATTTCATCTAATTGTTTCCAACAATCAATAAATATTTGGTTGGATTCGTCTAGTTGTACATCTATCATGTTGCTAGTTTCAGTTTCGTTTACAAAAACCATTGCCTCATCTATATCCTGATACTCGTCTATTTTTTCCAAAACCCTTTCCGAAGCCTTTACTCGCACAACCTCCTCAAACTCACTCAGCATTTTATTTTCCATTATATATCTATCTTTTATCAAAGCTATTCCGCATAAGTGATTTAAATTTCCTAATTTGTCTTTAAATTCTTCCAAAGTATTACAACTTTGTATAGCTTCAGAGAGCTTTTTTTCAGCTTCGTAGCTGTTTTTGTAATTAGGATTATTAGCATACCGCTTTGCTCTTACGGCATAATATTCCTTATACTCTTGTAATAAATCTGACATATTGTTAACGTTTTACATTTAATAATTTTGCTTTTTTTTAAGTATTTCCAACATTTTTTTGCAAAGTTAGTAATTTATTTTGAATTTACACCCTTTTTACAATTTGAATTAAAAAAAAACAACAATATTTTTTAGGTAGTTTTTATTTTTTTATCAAACGATAAAGAATTTATTTATATATTTGCAAAAAAAATAAACTTATTTAAAATGAAGAAAACGATTCTACACAGGGTGCATTGCAGGATTGAATAAACTAAAAATATAATCAAATGGATATAACGCAATCAAATGAAATTCTTTTGTCTATTACAGTTGAAGACTTGCAATCAGAAGCAATAGAGAAAATAGGAAGAAAATTAAATGATGATGAAATTCGTATTGCAAAAAAGGGATTGGAAAACGGATTGCTTACAAACATAGATGTTGTTTATTCAACAATTTTTAATGAGATGATTGATTATGAAAGAAATTAAAACTGATATACTTGAAGGCGACAGCAAAGAAATCTTAAAAACTTTAGCTGATAATTCCATTGATTTAATCGTTACCTCACCGCCGTATGCCGACAGGCGAAAGCAAACTTATGGAGGTGTAAGTCCCGAACGTTATGTTGAATGGTTTTTACCCATAAGCAAAGAACTTTTAAGAGTTTTAAAACCTGATGGAACTTTCATTTTAAATATTAAAGAGAAGGCTGAAAACGGTGAGCGTAATACTTATGTTATTGAATTAATTTTAGCTTTACGAAAACAAGGCTGGCTTTGGACTGAAGAATTTATTTGGCATAAAAAAAATTCATATCCGGGCAAGTGGCCTAATCGCTTTCGTGATGCTTGGGAAAGACTGTTACAGTTCAACAAAACTAAAAAATTCAATATGTATCAAGATGAAGTAAAAGTGCCTGTTGGCGATTGGGCAAGCGGACGATTAAAAAATTTGAGTGAAACAGACAAAGTTAGAGATAATTCAAAAAATGGAAGTGGTTTTGGAAAAAACATTTCTAATTGGGTAGGCAAAGAAACCGTTTATCCGAATAATGTTTTACATTTATCAACCGAATGTAACAATAAAAATCACAGCGCTGCATTTCCTGATGCTTTGCCTGAATGGTTTATAAAATTATTTACGAAAGAATACGACACGGTTTTAGACCCTTTTGCAGGTTCGGGAACAACATTAAGAGTAGCTAAAAATTTATATCGAAATTCCATCGGAATTGAAATTATGCCCGAATACATTGATATTATTAAACGTCAAATTCAGAAAAGAGAAATTTTATTATTTGAATCCAATACAGAATATGAAGCAATTAAATCTAAATGAAATAAATGAATATGTAGAAACCCATATTTCACATTTCCATAATAAAAGACTTGAATATGTGCGTAATAAAATTGATTTAACAAAGATTTTAAAACAAAAAAATCCGTATCTATTTAAGGCTAAAAACATTATAGATGCACATGATTTAATAAAAGGATTTTTAGATGCTTTTTTGCAATCGCAAGAAGAAACAATTTTTGGCAATTTTATAGAAGAATTGGCAATTTTTGTTTGCGATAAAGTTTACGATGGAAAAAAGTCGGAGTTAACGGGTTTAGACTTAGAATTTGAAAAAGACAATATAATCTATATTGTTGAAATTAAAGCAGGTTGGAATTGGGGTAATAGTAGTCAAATAAAACAATTGAAACTCAACTTTAACAATGCTAAAAAAATATTAAAAAAACAAACAGACAAAAAAATTATAGCTGTAAACGGTTGTTGTTTTGGAAAAGATAACAAACCTCAAAAAGAAGGATATTTAAAACTTTGCGGTCAAAGGTTTTGGGAATTAATTTCGGGAAATGAAAGACTATACATTGATATTATTGAACCTATTGGGCATAATGCAAAACAAAAAAATGAAGAATTTTATAATGCTTATATTCAAGTAATAAATAATTTAACATTAGAATTTTCAAAAGATTTTTGTAATAATGGTGTTATTGATTGGGAAAAATTAATAAAATTTAACTCTGCAAAATAGTAATAAAAAATAATATATCTTTGCAACCATAAAGATAAAGTTCTTTTTAAAATAAAAATATTAACAAATAAAAAAAACTGTCCTAATATAGGGGGGCACTTAAGTAATCCGGATATTTTAAAAGATTATGAGTATTAATATTGAAAACTTTAATCAAGAAGTCAATTGTGTTTATAAAGAAGAACAATACTCCGTTCGAGATAATGGAGCTGTATTACGACACTCTCCTATAAACAAACGAGCACGACCAACTGACAACAAATGGACTTTTGGAAAACTAAATATTAAGACAGGATATTTGGAAATTGCTTCGATTCGTATTCATAGAATAGTTGCAACCGCATTCCACGGTGAACCACCAACGAAAGAATACGTTGTTGACCACATAGACACTAACAAGCAAAATAATAGACCCGACAATCTACGTTGGGTAACAAGATTAGAAAATGTTTTGCTTAACCCAATTACCGCAAGACGTATTGAAATTGTCTGTGGAAGCGTTGAAGCATTCCTTGCCGACCCTTCAAAATTTCGGGACAAATTCTCAGATCCAAACTATAAATGGATGTGTACTGTTAGTCCTGAAGAAGCGCAAGCAAGTAAAGAAAGATTATTGGATTGGGCAGAAAGTAAAAAACCATTACAAGGAGGTTCACTAGGCGAATGGATTTACAATCGAAGCAAGTCAAATCAAGTTGCTGACTATATTGAAGAAAAATTAGAATTTATAAAATCCCTAACTCCAAATGCTGTACAAAAAGTCCGAAATTGGAAAACACCAAGTGAATTTCCTTGTTGTCCACAGGAAAACACTCACAATCCAATAGCTGACTATAGTGCAAACTTAAATATAGGAAACGTATTTTCTCGAAACCAATATACGAGTTCAATTATTGAACGTTTTGCAATCTCCAAAGATGAAAAAACATTATGGATTATGTGCAAAAGTGGAGACGAAAACCCCATAAAACCTTATTCTTTAGCTGAGATAACCTATCAAAATAATGTTTTCGTTCATGATAGTCTTGGAACTTTTTTTGAGAAAGACGGAGCGGAAAAACAATTTACTCTTGCTCAAGGGTTTGAATGGACAGGAGTTGACACTATCGATGATTATTGTTAAAATGAAGTTTGAACAAAAAAAACCGAACCGCTAACACAGATTTCGCCTCAGACGAACTAATATGTAAATTAAACCCTTCAATACACTTACACCCCTACCCGCTCATTGAGCGATACTATCTCAAAAAAACATAATTTTTTAATTTTTCTTACACCACAAAATTCACGATTTTTTTAGGAACAATAATTATTTTTTTAGGCGTAGCTCCTTTGAGCCATTTTTGAGTTTCGGGTGCTTGAAGAACGGCTTTTTCTATTTCATCTTTGTTCATATCAATCGGTAAGCTAAGCACAAAACGCATTTTCCCGTTAAACGAAATAGGATAATTATACGCCGATTCGGTTAAATATTTGGTTTCCAAAACAGGAAATGACGCATAGCTAATGCTTTCTTTATTTCCTAATAGTGACCATAGCTCTTCGGCTATATGAGGTGCAAAGGGTGAAATCAAGACGGCAAGAGGCTCTAAAACAGCTCTTTTATTGCATTTTAAATCGCTTAGCTCATTAATGCATACCATAAATGCACTAACCGCCGTATTGTAGGACATTTTTTCGATGTCTTCTTCTACTTTTTTAATTGTTTTGTGCAATACTTTTAATTCCTCATCGGTCGGTATTTCGTTTGTAATACAAAATTGCTCTTGTGCATCATGGTATAACTTCCAAAACTTTCTTAAAAAACGAAATACCCCTTCTATTCCTTTGATATCCCAAGGTTTCGATTGTTCGAGAGGTCCTAAAAACATTTCATACATTCGCAGCGTATCGGCACCGTATTTTTCGATAATATCATCGGGATTTTGCACATTGTACAATGATTTCGACATTTTCTCGATTTCGTGTCCGCAGATGTATTTTCCGTTTTCCAATATGAATTCCGCATTTTCGTATTCGGAACGCCATTTTTTAAAAGCATCCAAATCTAAAACATCATTATCTACAATATTGATATCAACATGAATAGCGTCCGTATCGTATTGTTCTTTCAGGTGATAAGAAACAAAAGTATTCGTTCCTTTCACACGATACACAAAATTAGACCTGCCTTGTATCATGCCCTGATTGACTAATTTTTGGAAAGGCTCGTCCATATAGGTTAAGCCTAAGTCGTAGAGAAATTTATTCCAAAAACGTGAATACAATAAATGTCCCGTAGCATGCTCAACCCCACCTATGTACAGGTCCACATTTTTCCAATATTTATTGATTTCTCTAGAAAAATACTCTTTGTCATTTTTCGGGTCCATATAGCGTAAATAGTAGGCGTTGGAACCTGCAAATCCGGGCATAGTATTGTAATCGAGACGATAGCCATTGTAAGTCCAGTTTTTAGCACGTGCCAAAGGCGGTTCCCCTTCCGAAGTGGGCAAATAAGCATCTATATCGGGCAATCGCAAAGGCAATTCCGATTCGGGCAGTGTATAAGGAAGACCCTCTTTGTAATAAATCGGAAAAGGCTCACCCCAATAGCGCTGACGGCTGAATATAACATCTCTTAAACGGTAATTAACAGTACCATAACCTATTTTTAAATCAATAATTTTTTCAATGACTTTTGTCATCGCTTTTTCCACTTCCATGCCGTTGATAAAATCGGAATTGATACAAGTGCCGTTTTTTGTTTCTTTAGCATCAGTCCACGCAGCAATGTCTTCGGCTTGCTCTCCTATTGGAAGAATTACTTGTGTTATAGGCAATTGAAAATGTCGTGCAAAAGCAAAATCGCGACTGTCGTGTGCCGGAACCGCCATAATGGCTCCCGTTCCGTATCCAATCAATACATAATCGGATATCCAAATAGGAAGCAAGGTTTTAGTAAAAGGATGAACGACATAAGAACCTGTAAATACACCGCTTATCTTTTTTACTTCTGCCAATCGTTCGCGTTCGCATCTGTTTTTCGCTTGTTCTATATATTGCTCTACAGCTTGTGCTTGCTCGGCAGTAGTCAAACACTTAACAAGCGGATGTTCAGGGGCTAACACCATAAAGCTAACGCCAAAAATCGTATCGGGACGTGTCGTAAACACATCTAATGTAGCTTTTTGATTTTGAATAGGAAACCGTATAAATGCACCTTCGCTTCTTCCTATCCAATTGCGTTGTATTTCTTTTAAGGAATCCGACCAATCTATTCTGTTTAAACCTTCCAACAATCTATCTGCGTAAGCTGTGATTCGTAAAAACCACTGTTTCATCGAGCGTTGTTCTACCGGACAACCTCCCCTCACCGATGTTCCATTGACTACTTCGTCGTTTGCCAATACGGTTCCTAAGCCCGGACACCAATTGACCATACAATCGGAAAGATAGGCTAAACGATAATGCATTAATAGCTCTTGCTTTTCTTTTTCCGTTTTGCTGTTCCATTGTTCAGCAGTCAATTGCAATTTGCTGTCGGTTGCTGCATGGGTGTCTTTAGTTCCCGACTGCTCCAAGATTTCTATTAAACGACTAATCGGCTGAGCTTTTTGTGTACGATGACAGTAGTAATGATTAAATAATTGAATAAAAGTCCATTGCGTCCATTTATAATAGGCAGGGTCTGATGTTCTCACTTCCCTATCCCAATCAAACGATAAACCCAATTTATCCAATTGTTCTTTATAGCGTTGGATGTTTTTTTCGGTAGTAATAGCGGGATGTTGTCCCGTTTGTATAGCATATTGTTCGGCGGGCAAGCCAAAAGCATCAAAACCCATAGGATGAAGCACATTATAGCCTTTTAAACGTTTATAGCGACTATAAATATCGCTTGCAATGTATCCTAAAGGATGTCCCACATGCAATCCCGAACCCGAAGGATAAGGAAACATATCCAATATATAAAACTTGGGCTTTGACGAAAAGTTTTCCGCTTTAAAAGTTTTATTTTCCGCCCAATATTTTCTCCATCTATTTTCTATATCATTGAAATTATATTCCATATCTTGTATTTTGCCATATTTAAAAATTTTGCAAAGATAGTAAAATAAAAATAATGATTGGATAATCCAATTAAGATTAAACTATTTTCATTCTTCTATTCTACGGATATTTGCTCCTATATTCTGCAAACGAATATCAATGTTTTGATAACCTCTATCTATCTGTTCTATATTGTATATCGTACTTTTTCCATTTGCCGAAAGTGCTGCTATCAGCAACGCTACTCCTGCTCTGATATCGGGCGAACTCATGGTAGTACCTCTTAATGGGAATTGATGATTTAAGCCGATAACAGTTGCTCGGTGAGGGTCGCATAAAATAATTTGTGCTCCCATATCAATCAATTTATCAACGAAAAACAAACGGCTCTCAAACATCTTTTGATGAATCAACACACTTCCTTTCGCCTGAATAGCAGTTACTAAGACAATACTAATAAGGTCGGGCGTAAAACCGGGCCAAGGGGCATCGGCAATGGTCATAATAGAGCCGTCCATAAAAGTTTCTACTTCATAACTCGATTGAGCGGGAATGTATAAATCCTCTCCTTTACGTTCCATTTGTATGCCTAAACGTTGGAAAATTTTAGGAATAATACCCAAATGCTCATAGCCCACATTTTTAATTGTAATTTCGGACTGTGTAATGGCTGCCATTCCTATAAAACTTCCTATTTCAATCATATCGGGCAACAAACGATGAGTGGTACCATGCAGTTCTTTAACACCTTCTATAACGAGTAAATTAGAGCCTACGCCGCTGATTTTAGCTCCCATTCTGTTCAGCATAGTGCATAGTTGATACAGATAAGGTTCGCAGGCTGCATTGAAAATGGTCGTTTTTCCTTCGGCTAAAACAGCCGCCATTACGATATTGGCAGTTGCCGTTACCGAAGCTTCTTCAAGGTGCATATAACATCCCTTTAATTGCCTGGTTGTTAGCTTATACAGCATTTTATCTTTGCACACTTCCATTTCCGCACCCAAATTCAGCAAGCCGACGAAGTGAATATCTAATTTCCTACGACCTATTTTATCGCCTCCGGGCTGCGGTGCCATTCCTTTCTTAAATCTTGCCAACAAAGGACCTAAAATCATAATAGAGCCTCGCAAGCGATTAGCTTGTTTAATAAAATCATCCGTTTGTAAATAGTCGAAATCAACATCAACGCTTTCAAAAGAATAAGTGTCGGACGAAAGCTGCACCACTTTAACACCCATTGCCCTTAATAGCCCGATAAGTCTATTCACATCAAGTATATTAGGAATATTGGAAACAACAACTTTTTCTTTTGTCAATAAAACTGCACAAAGTATTTGTAATGCTTCGTTTTTAGCTCCTTGTGGAATCAATTCTCCTTTTAATCGATTACCGCCTACTATTTCAAATTTTGCCATGATGAATCTTTTTATATGTTATACTGTTTAATTTTTTCAATAATGAGTAATTTTTAACGCTGTTTTAGAAGATGTTGTCAAGCGATAACGATTATCCGAACGCTTGCCTATCACCCAAAGAATATCTCCATTTCCATTGCAAAGCAAATCTATTTCCTGCTTTTCAAATAAAGACATTTTATTATCAATAAAAAAATCGCTTAATTTCTTGCTCCCTTTCATACCGAAAGGAAAAAACACATCGCCTTCTTTCCATTTGCGAACAAGCAAAGGAAATTCTATTTTATCCGCATCAAAATAAGCTACTTCTGTCCTATCTTCTATTTCAAAACCTTGACAATAAGGCAAACGTTCCAACAATAAACGATATTCTTGCATTTTATTATTCGCAAATCTATCTTCTATCACTATAAAAGCAGCTTGTTTTTCAATAGATTTTATTTGAATACTATTTCTATCTTTTAACAAACAATAAGCGGAAGAATAAAACATTTTTCCCGACTCATTGTCTAAAATGTCGACGATATTTTCCGTTTGAGTCCTATTAAATCCAAAAGGACTGATAAATTCGTATAAGTAAGTCGTAAGGTTGTTTAGTTGTTTTAGCTTTTGTATATCAATCGTATAGACAGCATCGTTTTCCGTCATCATTTCCGCCTCTACCTCCTTGATGTGCTGACTGTAAATCGCTTCTTGTTGTTGTAATATTTCGATGGTTTCGTGTAACACATCATCATAATTGGCTTGCATTTGTTTCAATTTGGGCAAGATATGATGTCGAATATAATTTCTCCTATAATAGTCGTCTTCATTTGATTTGTCTTCTCGGTAAGCAAGTCCGAATTGATCGGCATAAGCAATTATTTCTTGACGACTAAAACGCAAAATAGGACGAATAATGTGTTCGTTTTTCTCTTTGATTCCACACAAACCTTTTATGCCTGTTTTGCGAAGCATATTGATAAAAAACGTCTCTAACACATCATCGCGTTGATGAGCGGTAGCAATGCAGTCGTATTGTATTTCTCGCATCAGCGAATGAAACCAATCGTATCTTAATTCTCTGGCTGCCATCTGTATGGAAATACCGCATTTTTCGGCATAGCCTTGCGTATCGAAGCGAACGGAATAAAAAGGAATATCGTAGTGCAAAGCCAATTGTTTGACAAAATTTTCGTCCTCGTCGGCATCTTTTCCTCTCAATTGAAAATTACAGTGAGCAATAGACACATTATAAGAGGTTTGCTTAAACAAATGCAGCATAACCACCGAGTCTATTCCACCGCTAACCGCCAACAACACCTTATCGGAAGGACGGATTAAAGTGCTTATATGTAAGAAAAATCTGTCAATCATACATTAAAAAACAAGTAGAAAAAGCCAAATAGATAAAAAATTATTCGGTTATTTTTTTATATGCAAAGGTACAACAAATATATAAATAGAAAATAAGATAGTAACAATTAAATTAAAATAAAAAAAACAATAATTTGTATGATTTATCGTTTGTTTTGCACTATCTTTGTTATGTTTAGAATATAATAAAATATAAATAAATCATTTAATAATCATTAACACACATTATTATGGGAAAAGAAGCAAGAAAAGTATCAGCACTTGATATTAAAAAATTAATAAAAATGCTAAATGCTGCTTTATCGGAAGAGTGGTTGGCATACTATCAATATTGGATAGGTGCTCGTTTAATGGAAGGACCTATGCGAAGCGAAGTAGAAGCCGAACTATTGGTTCATGCCGACGAAGAATTAGGACATGCCGTATTGGTTGCCGATAGAATTATTCAATTAGGCGGAACGCCCGTTATCAATCCGAAAGACTGGATGAAATTAGCAGGTTGCGGCTATGCAGAGCCGGCAGATCCTTATATTGAAGTGATTCTTGAGCAAAACTTAACAGGCGAACGCTGTGCCATACAACGTTATCAAGAAATTGCCGATTTCACTGCTGGTAAAGACTTTGCAACACACCAAATGGCAGTACAAATTTTAAACGATGAGTTGGAACACGAAGAAGATCTCGAATCTTGGCTGAAAGACATTCATCGCTTAAAAGAAGAAATCAAAAAGATAAGATTATAACACATTGTCACATTAGGATAGCTATGGAATCTTTTCCATAGCTATTTTTTTTGTAAAAATGAATTTTTCCACAAAAAGAGCTACCATTAATTTTCGCATAAAAATATAGCTTGAAAAATTGCCATTAATAGCCGTATGTTTTTTCTAAAAAAAACACCTTTTCCTTCCAAATTATGCTATTTTTTCCAAAAACGGAATAACAATAAAAATGAAATAAAAAATCATTTTCGAGATAAAACATCAATATTTGAAGTAGTTAAGTTGAAAATAACACTGTTTTTATAAACTGTTAATAATATGACAATTAAATATTTATTAAAATTTTTCTATCAGATTATCCACTTATTAACATTTAGCTATTGAAACATTATTATAAAATAAGCGTAATATCAAAAAAAAATTGTACTTTTGCAAAGTTGATAAACCATGTTTTGGATGTATAAACATTTATTAAGAAAATATTATTTTTTCATCTTGAAAAAAACGAAACAAATGCCCAATTTATTTATTATTTCCGGATGTAACGGTGCAGGCAAAACAACTGCGTCTTTAACCGTATTACCCGAAACTTTAGCCTGTTTAGAGTTTTTAAATGCCGATGAAATTGCACGTGGTTTATCCCCTTTAAACCCTGAGAAATCAGCGATAGAAGCAGGTACTGTGGTAATTAAAAAGATAGAGCAACTCTTGGAAAGCAAAACCGATTTTGCAGTAGAAACCACTTTATCAACGAAAATGTTTGCCAAAACAATAGAAAAAGCAAGACAACTTGGCTATACGATTACCTTGCTTTACTTCTGGCTCGATTCCATTGAGTTGGCAGTCGAAAGGGTAAAAATAAGAGTAACCGAAGGCGGACACAATGTGCCTCCTTCTACCATTGCTCGCAGGTATCTTTCAGGATTGAAAAACTTATTTAATTTATATATTCCTATTTGCGATTATTGGATGATTTTTGATAACTCAAAAATGCACGCCGAGCTTATCGCAGAAGGATATTTTAAAGACAACATTAACATCAAGAACAATAATACTTATAGTAACATAAAAAAGTTAGCTTAATATGACAAAGAAAAACAACAGTATTAGAGAAAAAATTCTTTTAGGATTAGAGCTTACGCACACGAAATTAATTCGTACTAAGAAAGAAAGAAACTTTGTATTAGTAGTTTCCGATGAAGGAAAAGTAGTAAGGGTAAACCCAAAAAACTTATAAGCATTTTCCATTTCTTAGCATCCGAATTAATTGGCTGATAAATAACCATTTAGCCAAGAGCAGCATAAAAGATAAATCCCCATCTATTTTTAATTTTTAAAAAAGTGGATGGTTTTACTATGCACCTACCCTATCCTTCATAGAAATTTAATTGAAGAAAAAAAATAATTCTCTTTCCTTTGCGTTTATTGTATCGCCTTGGCATTTGTCAAGATAAATTTTATGATTTTGCCTATGAAGAGTTCGTATTTTTTAATTTTTATTTCCATTGTAAGCATCGTTTATTTTTCTCTGCATTACTACCTGTATATAAGAGCAATGCAGGTGTTTTCTTTTCCCGTAGGAATTAAAAAATACATTTCCATTGCATATATACTGCTGTCAAGTTTTTTTATTATAGGCATGTTTTTACAGCACTCTTATTCATCCTTATTGAGTGATATCATTTATAAAATAGGTGCTATATGGCTTGTCTTTTTTCTGTATTTTCTACTCACGGTCGTTTTTATCGATTGTATACGCTTATTGGATTACTTTTTTCATTTTTTACCTGCTTACTCTTCCTTTCAAAAAACAGTGCTTGGAAGTGTTGTTGTCGGCGTCGTTGCTTTGACGGTATTAATAGGTCATATCAATGCCAAATCAATACGCATAAACAACATTAACTTACAAATAAACAAACAAATAGAAGGAAATAAAACGTTAACTATTCTTATGGTTTCCGATGTCCACTTAGGTGCCGTTATCGGCGAAAAAGGGGAAAAGAAACTTTTGCAGATAGTCGAAGAACAACAACCTGATTTAGTTTTACTTTGCGGCGATATAATTGATGGAAACATAGCTAGCCTACGAAGAAAAAATTTAGGCAAACATCTTCAACAAATGAAAGCACCGCTTGGCGTATTTGCCGTAAGCGGCAATCACGAATACATTGGCAATATAGAACTTGCTATGGATTTTTTAGAAAACTGTAATATTAAAGTATTACAAGACCAAGCTATTACACTGAGCAATGGTATACAAATAGTCGGCAGAAAAGACAGACAAAGCAAATACAGTATCAACGACACTCCCCCTCTTCCTTTGAAAAATTTAATAAGCAATTTGGACACTGCACGACCTATTATTGTAATGAAACATCAACCTAATCAATTAAATGAAGCGGCTAAAAATGCCGTTGATTTGCATTTGTCGGGACATACGCATCACGGACAACTTTGGCCCATTAATTACATTACACAAAGTCTTTTTGAAGTTAGTTATGGCTATAAAAAAATCAACAACACTCATTTTTACGTTTCTTCCGGATTTGGCACATGGGGTCCGAATGTACGTATAGGAAACAGACCTGAAGTTGTTTTATTTACTATTGAATTTCAATAAATAATTTAAATTTAACTACAGTGATACTTTAAATGGGGACAACATCTAATTTCGGTGAAATAGCAGCCTTTTTAAGTGCTGTTTTTTGGACTATTAGTGCCTTACTTTTTAAATCGGCGGGACAAAAAACAGGTGATGTAAACCTCACTATCGTTCGTCTTTTTTTAGGTTTTATCTTTTTAAGCGTTTTTATTACTTTTTATCGTGGCATGCCCTTCCCTACCGATGCTACTGCAGAACAGTGGTTTTGGCTGAGTTTATCGGGCATAGTCGGTTTTGTATTGAGCGACCTTTTTCTTTTTAAAGCTTACACCCTTATAGGATTTCGCAACTCGATGTTAATCATGACTCTAATGCCGGCTATTACGGCATTGTTCGGTCGGCTGTTTTTAAACGAAACCTTATCGTTGATGAATAAATTAGGTATGTTACTCACCATTATCGGTGTTGCTTTAGCTATTTTAAAACGAGAAAAAAAAGACAAACATATCTCTGTTAAATCGTCAATCAAAGGAATGTTGTTTGCATTTGTAGGAACTATTGGACAAGCAGGATGTTTAATATTGAGTAAGTTAGGCATGTCAAACAACTATAATCCGTTTGCTGCTGCTCAAATCCGCATTATTACCGGACTTATCGGTTTTATGATACTCATTAGTCTTACAAAAAGATGGAAATATGTTTATACGGCAGCTATTACTACTATTAAAGCGAAAAAAACCATTATTTTAGAATCAATCTTTGGTCCTTTTTTAGGTGTTTCTTTTTCTTTATTAGCCATTCAATACACCAAAACGGGAATTGCTTCCAGCATTATGTCTATCGTGCCTGTTTTACTTATCGTTCCCGTTATTTTCCTTTACAAGCAAAAAACAGCTGTTATAGAAGCTATCGGTGCTATTATCAGCCTTGTGGGAATTTCTTTGTTTTTTAGTGCGTAAAATTAAAGATTGTTTAACTTTTCTTCCAACAAACGTTTTTTCTCTATAGCATCGGCTAACTTCTTACGTTCCAACTCTATAATTTTATCCGGTGCATTTTTAATAAAGTTTTCGTTGCTTAGCTTTTTGTTGACGGCATTGATAAAGCCTTGCGTATAATCTATTTCGCTTTTCAATTTCTGCTCTACTTCCGCTTTGTCTATCTTGGCTTGGTAAGGAATAAAAAACTCTTGATTTTGAACGATAAAGCTTAAGCTATCTTCTACTTTCTCACTTACTTCTTTTAATTCGGAAAGATTGCATAGTTTTATTAATACCTCGCTATAAAAAGTTTTTTTATCGTTTGATAAAACAAACAATTTCAAACTTTCTTTTGGCGGTATATTCTGTTCGTTACGCAATCTTCTCACCTGCTCAACTATCTGCATAGTAAAGGAAAAATCGTTTAAAATACTAAGATTAATTTCTTCTACCTCAGGCATATTGCTTACGATGATATCGCCTTCATCATTCCCTTTGAGTGCATGCCATACTTCTTCCGTAATAAAAGGCATAAAAGGATGTAAGACTTGCATTAATTTGGCAAACAAGTCAATAGTTACCTGATAGGTAGTTCTATCAATCGGCTGTTGGTAAGCAGGTTTCACTATTTCTAAGTAAGTGGAACAAAAATCGTCCCATATACATTTGTAAATGTTCATCAAAGCCTCCGACAAGCGATATTTTGAAAAATCATCTTCAATATTGCTCATTACCTGATTAAGACGTGATTGCATCCATGCAGCTGCTGTTTGCGAAGCGGCAGGAACGCCAATCTTATCGTCTACCTTCCAAGTTGTAAGAAGTCGCAAAGCATTCCATATTTTATTATTAAAATTACGTCCTTGCTCGCAAAGGCTTTCGTCAAACATTAAATCATTCCCCGCAGGCGAACTTAAAAGCATTCCCATACGAACACCATCGGCACCGTAAATATCCATTAACTCAATCGGGTCGGGTGAATTACCCAAGGATTTCGACATTTTTCTGCGTAATTTATCCCTCACCATTCCCGTAAAATACACATGGCGGAAAGGAATTTCTTTTCTATACTCCATGCCTGCCATTATCATTCTGGCTACCCAAAAAAAGATAATATCGGTAGCGGTAACCAAGGTAGCCGTAGGATAATAATAGTTAATATCTTCATTGTCAGGATAACGAATGCCATCAAATACGGAAATGGGCCACAACCATGAAGAAAACCAAGTGTCTAAAACATCTTCGTCTTGTTTTAAATCGTTGATAGAAAGTTGCAAGTCCGGATATTTTTCCTTGGCAATTGCAAAAGCCTCTTCTAACGATGCGGCAACAACTATTTCGTTGTTCGGCAAATAATAAGCAGGAATACGATGTCCCCACCATAATTGACGGCTTATGCACCAATCTTTAACATTCTCCATCCAGTGATTATACACATTTTTAAGCTTTTCGGGAAAAAATTGTATGATGTCGTCGGCAACAACTTTAAGTGCGGGCTGCGCTAAGGTTTCCATTTTACAAAACCATTGTTGCGAAAGTTTTGGTTCTATGACCTCCTGTGTACGTTCCGAAAAGCCGACTTTATTCACATAATCTTCTATTTTAACCAAATTGCCCTCTTTCTCTAAAAGCGGCACTATTGCTTCGCGTGCTTTGAAACGGTCAACACCTACAAGTAATTGAGCATCTTCGTTTAAAGTCCCATTATCATTAAAAATATTGACAGTTTCCAAATTGTGTTTTATTCCCAATTGATAATCGTTGATGTCGTGTGCGGGGGTAATTTTTAAAGCTCCCGTACCGAATTCTTTATCAACATATTCATCAAAAATTAAAGGAACCGAACGCTTGATTAAAGGCACTAAAACTCTTTTTCCCTTTAAATGCGTATAACGCTCATCGTCGGGATGTACACACACAGCCGTATCGCCCAGAATCGTTTCGGGACGTGTAGTAGCTATGGTAATATATTCATTATCCGATTTTTCAATTTTATATCGTACATAATACAATTTCGATTTCACTTCTTGATACACCACTTCTTCGTCGGAAACAGCCGTCAGAGCTTTCGGGTCCCAATTTACCATTCGGACGCCACGATAAATCAAGCCTTTATTGTACAAATCAATAAAAACAGCCATAACCGATTCGGAAAGGACTTCGTCCATTGTAAAACGAGTTCGCTCCCAATCGCATGAGACTCCTAACTTTTTTAACTGCTGAAGAATAATGCCTCCGTGTTTTTCTTTCCATTCCCATGCGTGTTTCAAAAAATCTTCTCGTGAAATATTTTTCTTTTCTATCCCCTTTTTTTGCAATAACTCAACAACTTTGGCTTCCGTGGCAATCGAGGCATGGTCGGTACCCGGCACCCAACAAACATTGAATCCTTTCATTCTTGCTCTACGAATCAAAATATCTTGTATCGTGTTGTTTAACATATGTCCCATATGCAAAACACCGGTAACATTAGGGGGTGGAATAACAATAGAATAAGGAAGACGATGATCGGGTTGCGAATGAAAATAGCCCTTTTCCATCCAATGCCGATACCATTTGTCTTCTATTAACTGCGGATTATATTTTGATGAAACTTCCATGTATGTATTTTTAAAGAGTGCAAAAATACATCTTTTTTGCATATATAACCTACGTATTTTGAAAGATAAAGAGATTTTTAACGGATTTTAACAATAAGAAAATGAATATTAAATATTTTCGATTGCTTCTTCAGGGCTTATCCATTGATAAGTCGTATCGCGTTTAAACCAAGTAATTTGACGTTTAGCATAACGTCGCGTGTGGGTTTTAATGTTTGCAATGCTTTCTTCCAAAGTGGATTTCCCTTCTAAATACTCAAAAATCTCCTTGTATCCCACTGTGTTAAGTGCATTCAAGTAACGAAGAGGATACAATGCCTTTGCTTCTTCTATCAATCCTTGTGCTATCATTTGGTCGGTGCGACGGTTGATACGTTGATACAATATTTCGCGAGCTACATCTAAACAATATTTTTTGACAGTAAACTGCCTTTCTTTCTGATTTTGTTTACGTTGCGAACTGTAGGTCTTTCCCGTTTGCAAGCAAACCTCTACGGCTCTCAGAATACGATGAGGGTTGTTTTTATCAACAATTTCATAATATGCCGGGTCTAATTCGGATAATTGTTGCAACAAGACATCTATTCTATTGTTTCGAATATGCTCCGTTAACTCTTTACGTAAATGAGGGTCTGGGTCAGGGAAATCATCCACCCCGTAGCAAAGTGCATCTATGTACAAACCGCTTCCTCCGCAAGCTATTACCGTGTCTTTTGTCTGAAAACATTCATTCAACACCGACAAAGCATCGGTTTCAAATTTATAAATATTATAATAGTCATGCACCGACAAATGTCCTATAAAATAATGCTTTACCTGCTTTAAGTCTTCATCGGAAGGAACTGCCGTTCCTATTTTCATTTCCTTATAGAATTGACGGGAATCGGTTGAAATAACACAAGTATTATAACGCTTTGCCAATGCAATACTTACGTCTGTTTTGCCTGAAGCAGTAGGTCCTGCAATAAGTAGTAAGGTTTTATTTGTTTTCACCCAAGCAACTACAAATTAGGATTATCGATGAAATCAGAGGTAAAACCGTCTAATTCATTTTCATCGAAATACACTTCATCATCATCTTCGTCTATGTTTTCATCTGTCGAAGTAGAATTTTCTTCTGCAAACAACTCATTATCATGTGTTATCAAAATATTTTTTTGAGGCAATTCACCTGAACTGAATATACAAACGGGATATTTTTTATTAGGTTTTGCTTCGTAGGATTTGAGCAATTCTATATAAAAAGTTCGTAGATTCAAAAAATCATGTTCGTAGATAATACGCTGATGAGGATCGTCCATATAATCGCTCAAAACGGCATTTTCCATCGTAATCATGGGTTCTATAGCAGGTGCATTTTCATCTTCTTCCATTAGCTCTTCGGGTTCATCCATATCGGTCGACATATCTACCAATGTTATTTCACGACGTTTGTTCCACTTACGGTCGCAGATATGAAAAGATGCCAACTCTTCGGAACTCAAGCCATTAATGCTAGCTATAATCGCATTATGGAAATCTTTAAAACTATGTTTTGCACATATTTCGTAATCTCTTACAAAATCGTCTACATCATCAAATAATAGTCGGAATTTATATACGTACATAATGATATTTTTTTTACAAAAGTATATTTTTTTTTATCACAAAAAGACAATTCATGCAATATTTATTCTTCATCTGCAAACATAGGATCCCAAGGGGGAAGTTGTATGGGTTTTTGATTGAAATAATCCAATAGGACTTTCTTAACGTACTTCTTTTCGACAACAAGGCGAAACATATATTCGTCAAACCATTCATCGGTCATGATTAAAAAACCATTGTGTCCTATGGTTCCCCAGCTGTTTTCGATTAACCACTTGATGGGTTTTCCCTCTTTATCAAGATCGACACCGCACAAACTCATTGCATGAGCCGAGCTACTTGCAAAGGTTTCAATGCGTTGCTTTTTATTCATTGAAAAAGTAGTGCCTAATAAAGAAGCGTAATCGTAGTTATTGATATCAAGACTTCCATTATCGCGATAAAAAAACTTACCCACATCGCAGGAAAAATACATACTCGTACTGTCTTTAAGAGAAGCTATTGCCATTTCTTTAATGTCTTCCATCGGCAAATTAAGGTATTTCCAATTCCCGCCGTCATACACATGGCGGTCATATTCAATCTCATACACTTTATAATATTCGCGTGTAGGATCGTTCATAAACATTAAATAATTGCTTAAATCTTCGTTTACATATTCTTTATAAAAAGTCAAAGGTGTATATTCTTTTGTATGAATCGGTTTGCCGCTGTTGTCTTTCAATGTCCATGTAAAATCAGTTGGCGGTTGACCTAAATTCAACACCAATATTCTGTAAACAGTTGCCAGCATTTCGGTTTTTCTTTTCAATAATGCGGCTTCGTTCATATTTTTTTGACTTCCCATTTCACGCAATTCCAAACCATATTCTCTTAATTTTAAAGATAATAAGTTACTCATACGCCCTGTGTTTTCGCTCGTATTGGTTTCGGGCATAATTTCTTTAGGAACAAGACCGTATTTTGTAACCAAATCTTTGACACCGGTAAATTGTCCCCCATCTCCTATCGGATTTTTAAACAGCCATTCTACCGTTTTATCGTTTTTATCTTTATGACGCGTATCAATAATGGCTTGCAAAAACAAATTTGACTTTTCCAATTGATCCCAAAAGAAAACATAGTTTTGAGAAAATTCAAAATTACTTAAATTATACTTAGCTATCATCTTAGCTCTGAAGACATTCAATCCGGTAAAAATCCAACACCTACCCGAAGATTTTTGATTGGTCATGCCTTTGATATTCACTTTATTTGAAAAATAAGTATCTACATTTTTCACAACTTCATTATTGGCAGCCAATTTATTAATATCATTATTGGCTATTGCATTTCGCAAGGCTTTGTCTTCGGCTGTATTTTTATAGGCTTTACTTATTTCTTCCAACATTTTACTATCAATCCCTTTGGTGTTTTGCTGAGCATATAGCTGTGTGAAAACAACAAATAACAACAAAAATAAACTTAAACTTCTCTTTTTTAACATATTATTTTATTTTTTTAATTTCTACAAAAATAGTATAAAAATTTTTAATTACGGACAAAGGCATAAAAATTTGTGAAGTTAATAAAGAAAAACAAATACATCCACATTTTAGCCCTTGCCGTCTTTCAAGCTCAGTATTAAGTCATTACTGCAATATGCAAACGGCAGCTTGTTTAAATTTTGTTGCTTCTTTCACTTTAACACTGATATCAAAAGTAGTGTTTTGTATTTCTACCCTTCCGAAAGTAAGCATCTGTTCCGACATTTTTTGAATGTCTTCGGGTGAAATATCGTATTTAATACGGTAAACCACTACCACCACAAATCCAGCCAATTCGGCTTTAGGCGTAACTTTCTCTTTGGATACCAAATTAATTAACTCTCCGTTAGCCAACTTTAACACAAGCGGACTTCCTTTTTCCAAATCTTCCGTCAATTGACCGGCTGCTTTTTCAAAACGAAGTTCCAAACAATAACTTTTATCTTCCTTATGCAAAGTAATTTCCCAATCACTGTCTAATTCGACACTGATTCCTTTAACGGCTTTTCCCGTTATTTCATCAACTTTGTCATAATTGTATTTGCACTTTTGTGCTTGTAGCATACTGCTTATTGCCAAAAAGGCAATCATAATTCCCGAAATTTTAATGTGTGTTCTCATCTTGTTTATAACTTATATTTTTTACAAAAGTAGTATTTTTTTTTATCAAATTGTTTTTATTTCTTATTTTTCAAAAAAAACACATAAAATAGTGTAGCATTTGTCGTAACAAAAGAAATAAATGAGTATCTTTGCATTTCAAATTCAATTTTAAATTAAAGCTAAATATATAAACGTATGAAACGAATAGGTATCAGAGACGAAGACAAATACGCAATGGAACGCCGTTCGGCATTAACTCCCAAGCATGCACAAGCTCTTATCGAAAAACATGGAATTCAAATAGATGTATTATCTTCTAAAAAAAGAGCTTTTACCGATAAAGAGTTTTTGGAAAAAGGATGCAATATAGTTGATAACTTGGATGACAACCGCATTATATTCGGTATCAAAGAAATACCTATTGATAAAATTGCTTCCGATAAGACCTATATTATTTTTTCACATGTTATTAAAGGGCAAGCACACAATATGCCTATGTTGAAAAAATTTATGGAAAAAAAATGTAGTTTAATTGATTATGAATGCATTGTTGATGACAACAACAAACGTTTAATCTTTTTCGGACATTATGCAGGTTTGGCAGGAACCATTAATACGCTTTGGGCTTTCGGTTTGCGAACAGCACATTTAGGCATAACCACTCCTTTTGAAAAATTACGTCAAACACACACCTACTTCTCTTTAGACGAAGCACTCGAAACCATAAAAGAAATAGGAAAAGACATTACAACCAATGGATTACCTAAAGAATTACTGCCTTTAACCATTGGCATTACAGGTTATGGCAACGTATCGAAAGGTGCACAAGAAATATTAAAGCATTTGCCTGTTATAGAAATTACACCGGAAGAATTGTTAGAACTGAAGCAAAAAGCTACTTATTCCGATAAACATATTTATAAAATTGTCTTTTACGAAAAGCACATCGCTAAACATAAAAAAGGTACGGCATTCGATTTGAATGAGTTTTTTACTCAACCAGCTAATTTCACAAGCAATTTTAATCAATACACCCCGCATTTGAGTATATTGTTAAATTGTATGTATTGGGACGACAGGTACGACCGACTGATAACAAAAGACTATCTTGCAGACTTGTATTCAAATAAAAATCTTCGTTTACACGTTATCGGCGATATCACATGCGACCCCAACGGTTCAATTGAGTTTACCCACATGGGAACCGAAATTAACGACCCTATCTTTGTGTACCACCCTATCACACGTCAACCTACTTTTGGACACAAAGGCGAAGGTGTTGTGGTTATGGCAGTTGACATTTTACCCAGCGAGCTTCCTCGTGATTCTTCCAATGCTTTTGCCGATGCACTCACACCTTTTGTCAACGACATCGCTTCTTGTGATTTCTCAGCAGATTATGAAAATCTTAGTTTGCCGGCACCTATTAAAAAAGCACTCATTCTTCATAATGGAAAATTAACACCTAAGTACGCATATATACAAGCACATCTCGATAAATTTTCCGAGTAACACAACAGAAAAATGAAAAACTTTAGTTTTCAATTATCAAAAAAAAAAGTTGTCATTATAGGATGTTGTTTGATTTTTTTACTGTTGATTATTAACCGTATACGTATATGGTATCAATTTAATAAAATAAAAGGCATATACATTGAATGGACAAGTGCCGGTAAAAATGCCAATATAGCTTATTTACTTGATTTTTTTCAAGACACTGCCTTTGTGCAAAGTATGATAAGCGACATACACACTCCTTATACGATTGGATATATTGATAAACAACACAATGCATACAAGCAATTGGATTATACGCTTCTGTTAAAAAGCGGAAGTAAAATTACCGTATTAGCCAATAAAGAAAACAAAGAAGATGTACGCGAATTTGTTTTCTTTTCGTTTTGGCTTCCTTATATCATTATTGCTATTGCTATTTGTGGGGTTTGGGCTTTGATACTGCATGTGTTTTTTGAAAGAACAGATAAATTCATTTATTCTTTTCGGAAAAATAAAGAAAACGAAATGTAATTTTTTTATACATTTGTACGTTAATTTTTTTTAATAAAAATTTATGATTAAAAAGACAATTATTTTCTTATCGCTTATTCTTTTTTTATTTACTAATTGTAAAAAGAAGGATTTTAGCTTAAATGGTGAATACGAAGATATTACCATTGTCTATGCTTTATTAAATCCCGACGACACTTTGCATTATATCAAAGTATATAAAAGTTTTTTGAGCGAAGGCAATATTTACGATGCAGCGAAAGACATTAACAATTATAGTTATATTGACAGTATAGAAGTTAAAATGGAAGAATACAATGGAAATCAGCTAATTCAAACCATTTATTTCGATACCACTACCAATATTCCAAAAGACAGCGGTATTTTTGCTTATCCTTTGCAAGTTTTATACACATGCCATGCAAAATTAAACAGAGATTACACTTATAAGCTAATTGTTAGAAACTTATATACTCAAAAAACCACAATTGCCACTTCCGAAATGGTCGGTACCGTAGGCGTTAAATATCCGGTGTATTATCCCGGAAAAATCAACCATATCACTTTTTTACCCAGAAAACAACAAATAGAATTGGTAAAAGGAAAAAACATAGCTGTTTGTCAAGCGGCTTACCATTTTTATTATACGGAAGTAAATTATAAAGGCGAACGCCGACAACAAAAACCCGTTATTTGGAAAGTAGGCGAATCAAAATCGAATTATATTTCCTATGTAGGGGAAACGCTGCTGAAAAAAATAAAAGACGAAGTCAAAGAAAACAAAGATGTGGACTATCGTCTGACCGACTCCATTGTGTTGCACGTATATACGGAAGCTCATGATTTATACTTATATTTATTAAGCATATCCGCCTCTACGGGTTTAAATCAAGAACGCCTTGAATACACCAATATGAAGAGCTATCATTACAAAGACAATCAGTTAGTTGAAGACAACAATGCTTTGGGTGTATTTTCGTCAAGAGGGCATTTTTCGTTAATGTTTGACGAATTTTCGAAAAACACCAACGATTCATTAGTAAACGGCAGATATACACGACATTTAAAATTTAAAAAATACGATTATTAATTAGTTCGGTTTGAAAATAAAAGATTTTTTCGATAAGGGTTATAGAGAAGGTTTTAAAGAAAAACTAAAGTTTGTGGTGATGAACAAACACACTTACGAAGAAAAATTCAGTTTCGATATCACTCTCATTAAAGTTTTTGTTTTCCTTACTATTTCCAGCCTTGTTTTAATAGCCGTTACAACGGTAATTATTACGGTAACTCCTCTTCGAGAATACATTCCGGGATACGGCAGCAGCAAACATGGGAAAAAAATACTTGTTTTACAATCTCGACTCGATTCTTTGCAAAAGACCATCAATGCTTATGACGTATACAAAGAAAACATCAGAAACATATTTGTTACCGAAGATTTTTCGAAAGATACGCTTGCCTTTCAACGGGTAGAACTTAAAAAAAACAAAATAGATAAATTTGCCTTTTCCAAAGAAGACAGTATGCTAATGCAATTAAAAGTTCGGGATAAAAAATCAATTGCCGACCGCTCAATTGCCGTTGCAAAACACAAAGAAAAATCCTACGCTTTGTTATATACTCCTTTTTTGGGAAAAATAATTTCGCCATTCAATCCCATTGAAGAACAGTACGGAATTCAGCTTTTATGCGATAGAAGTTCAGCCATTTTTGCCATTGCATCGGGCAATGTAATATTGGTGAGCAAAAACACCAAAGGCGAAAATATTATTACCATACAACATCCCGGTAATATGATAAGCGTTTATAAGTTCAAAGGTGATGTGCTTGAAGGACAAAAAAACATTGTAAAACAAGGACAAATTATAGGGAAAATGTCAAACCTACCCAACGAAATCTATTTCGAATTATGGATAAACGGCAAAGCTGTCAATCCCGAAGATTACATTAGCTTCTAAGTCTTTTAGCAATGAAAAATTCCATTTTATACGAAGATAATCATCTGATTATTATAAATAAAAAAAGCGGTGAAATTGTTCAAGGCGATAAAACAGGCGATGAGAGCTTAATAGACAAAGTAAAATCGTATTTAAAAAACACCTATCAAAAGCAAGGCAATGTCTTTTGCGGGCTTGTTCATCGTGTAGACCGTCCGGTAAGCGGCATTGTGATTTTTGCTAAAACTTCCAAAGCCTTGTCGCGTATGAATGCGATTTTTAAAGAACAAAAAATACAAAAATTCTATTGGGCAATTGTCAAAAACAAACCTCAAGACGAATGCGGCACTTTGGTACATTACCTCAAAAAAAATGAAAACCTCAATAAAAGTTTTGCCGTTAACAGTGAAAAAAAGGGCTATCAACGTGCCGAATTAATTTACACCTATCTCCTATCCTCAGAGCATTATCATTTATTGGAAATAGAGTTAATAACGGGCAGACATCATCAAATACGTGTTCAATTATCGGCTATAGGTTCCACCATAAAAGGCGATTTAAAATACGGATATCCACGCTCTAACAGCGACGCTTCAATCAGCCTTCACGCTCGAGCAGTAAAATTTACACATCCCGTATCCAACATAGCATTAACCATAGAGGCTCCCCTTCCCAAGGATTCCTTGTGGATGTATTTCAAAGAAAAAATGAAAGAAAAAAATAGGCTGTAATTATTTTTATTAGTGTCCGATAAAATGTGCTTTTTTGCTTATGTTTATAACTGAAAAAGGGCTGAATCCGTTATTGAAATCAGCCCTGATTTTCCGCATGGAAAATTTATTGATAACAATGATTTATATTAAAACCATTTCATTGCTCGAACA
>JAAYQB010000116.1 GCA_012519525.1 Bacteroidales bacterium
GCATATAGGACCATAAAAAAGTAGCATTAATTTATAAGAGTAAATGATTTTATCACTAAGTAAGCAATAGGAGGGCTTACAAACATGGAACTAAGGTGAGAGCCATGAAAAATAAAGGGTAGCCAAATATTAATTTCTAAAAATAAATCATCATGAACGCACATACACTAAATCAAAATCAAAATCAAAAAAACAACACTATGAAATTCAATTTATTATATAAAACAAGACTTCAACAAAAAAAAATCCATTGTATCATTGCTTTATTCTTATGTAGTATAGGATTATCTCTTAACGCTCAAATAGGCTATCAATCTTTTTTTGGTGATAGCACTACAACATACCATGTGTTTACTTCTATGACATGCTATACTCACGATCAGGGAATATTGGGTTGCGGAGATACATATAAACACAGTATCACTTACCAAGATACAGCTATATTTAATGATACTGTATATTATAGAGTTTTGGAATATAGAAATTCGTGTCATTCTATGTACATTCGCGAAGATACCAATACAGGAAGATTATATCGTTATTTTCCGAATTTAAATAAAGAATTTTTAACCTGTGATATGTCTCTTAACGTAGGCGACACTTTTCAATTACCGGTATATAGCGATTATTTTAGGTTTCCCGAATATTTTTATTGGGAAGAAGGAGCAAAACTTGTTGTAGACTCCATAGTATACATAAACAATAAAAAGATAATATACTTTCCATATATACGAAATACAGTTTATGGTTCAGCATATTATGATGGTTCGTTTGAAAAATTTGGAATTAGACCTTTATTTATAGAAGGAATTGGTCCAACCTATAGTCCATTTGGACAAGCTTTGCCTTATTCAGACGAAGATTTAAATGTAATGCTTTGTGTTGATAAAAACGACACCCTTGCTTTTATGCTTAATGAACAACTAGGATGTTTTCAATTTGCAGTAAATATTAAAGAAATTGAAAACGCAAAAATACACATATTTCCCAATCCCACAAATGATTATATAAATTTAAGCATTGATAATCTACCAGATATTTCAGGAGAAATTCTTATTCTTGACATAATTGGTCATGTGGTTTATCGCAAAACAATAGATGACAATACTACAAAAGTAAATGTTGCTCCTTTTGCACAAGGCGTTTATACACTTGTTTTTTCAAGTAAAAAAGGAAAATTAGTGTCAAAATTTACTAAAATTTATTAAACTTATAAAAATCAGTTAATTATGAAAAATAAAATCATTCTATTTTTATTGATAATAATGCAAAATACATTGTTTGGACAAATTCTACATAGTTGGGATGGAGCAGGTATTAATCCAAATAGTAAATTCAGAGTCCTAACTATATTTATTAATGTAATTTATGATACCAATCAAAATTATTACGATTCGGTAAAGCCTACTCAATTTTGGGGACAAGCATCAATTGAAGGTGTGAACAACGAAGCTATCCCATCTTATTTGTTAGATTTTATTGATACTACATATAATTGTGGAAATCTACATGGCAGTATGACACGTTTGTATGGAGAATCTTCTTTCGACTCATTGCAAATAACTGGAGATTTTGTTGTTGTGAATGTAAAAGAAAGTAGTGTGTTACTTAATTATAATTATTTTAATTATTATACTATAGGAAATACAGCAATTGACATAATCAATCAAAATGGCTTACAAACATTGTATCATCACGATAGTATTTATGATTATGATTTATTAAATAATGACACTATTTTCTATATACAATTCTTAATTCGCAATATCACTAGCAACTATGGTGGATTATCCCCAGGCGAAGGATATGGTAACCAAACGGTTACTAAGAAAATAAGAATCGGAAATCAGCTTTATTCTTATAGGAAAAGTTCAATGCAATGTTGTGGTTCAGGAAATATAGCAAATGAAATAGGAAATGTTGTTTATCATGAACTGTCTCATTCTCTTTTTGGAACTAATGCCTTTCATACTTCCGGAGGTAATCATTATGGCTCTCAGGAATATATGCCTTTTTTAACAATACAAGAAGGATATGGCTTAATGGGACAGGCAGGAAAAAGTTTAAGTAGCTGTAATGGTTATGAACGTTGGCGTATGCATTGGAAGCACCCAAATGCTCCTGATTATATTACAGCACGAAATATGGATAATACCACTTATCAAATTTCCGATATACGGAAAGAAGACGGAAATAAATCTTTTTTATTAAGAGATTTTGTAACTTATGGTGATGCTATTCGGATTAAATTACCTTATAAAGATAGTGAAGATGCTTCTAATCAATATATATGGCTGGAAAATCATAAAGTAGGATTAAACAATAAATTGGATTTCTTTCAATATTCCAATATTAGTGATTGTCGTCCGCAAGGAAAAGCCGGCATATACGCCTATTATCAGATAGGAAGGGATATTTTAAGCGGGGCGAAATACGAAGTATGGTTTATTCACGAACGAGATAATTTAAAAATAATACCCGCTGAAGGATATTGGAATTATAGCATAAGCATTGACACTAATAATCCTTATAATATGCAATGCATTAATTGGGATGATCATACTTATTATCATTATAGAGAAGAGGCGAATCCCTTTTGCGGTTATCAAGACCAAGAAGTACAATATCATCCAATGATAACAGATAATATGCTGGCATTATCTCAAGCATATCCTATGTGGAGAAAAAAGATAGGAAATAATATTATTGACAGTTTGGCTATACTTGGAGATAATAGGGACGCTTTTTCTGTGTATTCGAAAATAAACATGGGTACTAATCCCAGCACTTGCAATGCAAAAACATATTATAATTACATTTATAAATCAGGGACGTATGATTTTACATCACAGGTAAATCGCAATAACCAGACAACATACTTAACAGGCTTAAGTATAGAAATGATACCGCAGGCAAATAATGATTTTATAGTTCATATTCGTTGGGACGATTATGATATTGTAAACGATGCAAATTGGACGGGTAAAATAGTCTTAAAAGAAAAAGCAAATCTAACAAATGGAAATAATATTCTGCTAACTCAAAATCTTACACTTGCTGAACCCTTTCGGAATACGGAAAGTGGAGTGTTTGCACCTACAACAACATTAACTTGTGAAAATGGTTCGGTGTTTACTTTAGAACCTCAATCTTCTGTTAGTTTGGAGCAAAAAAGTAAAATAGTCTTACAATCGGGTTCTACATTTATCATTTCTGATCTTGCCGAAGTTGTAGTTGGAGCAAATTGCACTTTTGAAATTGAACCGTGTGCAACATTAATCATTCAATCGTCCGGAAAATTAATAATTGATGATAGTGCTATTTTCACAGTTCATCCCGATGCAATTATACAAATAGATGAAATTAATAATATTCTTCTTCCGATAAATGCTAATTTTAGTACGGAAAACGGGTTACCTTTTACTTCTGTTGTAGAATTATTAAATGTTTTAGGAATTGCTATAGATTATTCTATCAACCACAATATTTTAATGTGTGGTCAAAACGTGTTGCTCACAAAAGTGTTAACTATAGAATCTGGAGCAGAATTGACGATTCAAAATACAGTTCGTTGTCTCAAAGATGTCAGTATCGTTATTAAACC
>JAAYQB010000117.1 GCA_012519525.1 Bacteroidales bacterium
ATGCAGAGCTATTTGCGAACTGATGGTATTATGAGTTGATTGCATAAAAAAACTTGGTTGTAAATACATTTCTTTATCTCGTACCATAGCGGAAAGAAATTTCTCGGTATTTTCAATGCAACCTAAACCTGTACCGGTAATGATAGCATCAGGTTGTTCTATCCCTGTTTTTCGGACAACAGTCCACGAAGTTGCCAAAGCTCGTTTTAAGATTTTTCCCATACGGCGGGCTTCTATTGGAGAAATAAAATCTTTATAATCAGGGTCAATTGAACGGACATGACGTTCTGTATAGCGTTTAGGATTTGTAAACCACGCATCGCTAAGAGGTTCCTGAGAAGATATTTGAGCTGCTGCTTGAATGTATATACTCATTATTTATTCGATTTTTGAAAAAATACAAGTAGTGTCGTTCCCGCCAAATCCGAATGAATTGGTTAACACATGCTGTAGTTTTTTAGTTATATTTTCTTTTACCGGTTGAAAAGAAAGTTCCGGCATAGGATGATTAAAATTCAAGTTAGCAGGAATAAAATCATGTTGTAATGCTAAAATGCTGATTATTGATTCTACACTTCCGGCAGCACTTGTTGTGTGTCCCGTAAACGGTTTAGTAGAAGAAACAGGTGGAATTGTATCCTTAAAAATTCGCATAATAGCAGTTCCTTCACTTAAATCATTGTTTTCGGTTCCGGTACCATGAGCGTTAATATAATCAATGTCTTCGGGTTTTAGTTGCGATTCGTATAATGCATTTTGCATAGCAAGATAGGCGCCTTGACCATCGGGCGATGAAGCGGTTTGATGGTAGGCATCGCAAGTATTGGCATAGCCTGAAAGTTTGCACAGGGGTTTTATATTTCTTTGTTGTGCATTACTTGCTTTTTCAAGGACTAAATAAGCAGCTCCTTCTCCCAAGTTTAAGCCTGTACGCGTGGCATCGAACGGACGACAAGCCGCTTTATCTAAAATCATAAGTGTATTAAAGCCATTCAAATGAAATTTGCTTAAGCATTCTGTTCCTCCGACAATGGCAACATCAACACGTTCGGTTTTTAATAGATTGGCTCCTAACACAATTGCATTTGCAGCTGACGAACAAGCTGTAGATATGGTTGTTATCATATCAAAATTTCCAAAATATTCGGCAATGGCTTCACTCGAACTTCCACAATCGTGATTTTCTATATAATGTTCCGTGTTAATAAATTCAGGATAATATTGTTCACTTTTTTCCATTCCGCCGACAGTAGTACCATTGATAAAAGCAATTTTTCGTGCTTCATTTTTATCAAAACGGGCTTCATTGATAGCTTCATTTAATGCCATTATTCCGAGTAAAGGAGTACGAGTAATGATTTTTTCAGAAGGAATTTTTAAAAAATTACGCATTTCATTATCGCTCATTTTCACTTCACTAACAGGGTAATCAGCATGAATCGTTTGTAAATAGTTAATTTTTCCGATTCCCGAATGTTGCAAACGTAAGGCTTCTAAGGTCTGCTTTTTACCATACCCTAATCCGGTAATAATACCCATTCCGGTTACAACAATGTCTTCGTTCATAATTATTTCGTACGATTTTTTGCAATATATTCAGCCATAATGCGTACTGATTTAAAAATATCACGACCTTCAGCAGCATTATTTAATTTTATTCCGTAATTTTTTTCCATTAATACAATCAATTCCAAAGCATCTATCGAATCTAATCCCAAGCCTTCTACAAATAAGGGAGCGTCTTCGTTAATGTCTTCCGGTGTTAATTCTTCTAAATTTAATACTTCAATAATTTCTTTTTTTAATTCTAATATTAATGCTTCCATAAAATTATGTGTATAAATGATAAATATTATTTACATTAAATGGGATTTTTTCTTGATTTTCTTTCCGTATCAATAGTAACAACACATCGCATTCGTTGAATTCATAGTCGACCCAACCGCAAATGACTTGGTTTATGTTTGGGTCGGAAAAAGTGTTCATGACAGCACTGTAAATTTTTTCGGGAGAAAAATTTTCGCTTATATAAAAGCTACTTTCTCCCATAATTTTATTGCGAATAGCTATTTCGCCATTTACAATATTGGACAGTGTATAAACAAATACGGAAGGACTAGGGAAAAAATTGTTTTCGTCTTGAATAGTAGTTTGATAGGTTCTATCGTTATCTAAAGAAGCGCTGCGATTCATTAATACGATAGCCATGTCTTTTTTGGGAGTTTCTTTATCAATTATTATATTTTTTAATAATAATTCCGAAGCCAAAAATCCGGCTTTCGATAAATTATCCATTTTAAAAAATTTAGGATAAGATAAATTCAAATGCCGATAAATATCATTTAAACTCGAAGCTTCTGTTTTTTGTATTTGAATATCAATGTCATTGACTTCAAGTTTATGATTAGTCAGTCGGCAATAAGAAGCAATATTTATATTCACAACGCTGTTTATTATTTTTTTACAAAAGTAACAAAATTTTCTTTTATTTTATGTTTTTTTCAGCAATATAGCTGCATTACAACCTCCGAATCCTGAAAGAAGTTTTAGAAAATGTGTTTTAAAGCTATTTTGATTGTTCAGTACAATATTTAAAGGGCAAATAGTTTCGGGATTTTCACTTCCATTCGATTTTAATAGCATATTGTCTAAAAGAGCTACTCCCGATAAAATTGTTTCAAGCACACCGGCAGCTCCTAAGGTATGACCAAGAAAACCCTTTAAACTATTAATGGGAATGTTTTCTAATTGATTAGCAGTAATCCCCATTGATTCCATATCGTCGTTGTAAGGAGTGGCGGTTCCATGAGCATTTATAAGGGCAATATCTTGAATGTTTGTGTTTTGTAATGTTTTTTCAATGGCAATGCTTAATCCGTCTCCCGTTCGTGATGGACCGGAAATATGATTGGCATCGTTGGCAATAGCTCCATTAAGGAGAACTATATTATTACTAAGGAGCGGACGATTGTTTTCAATGCTACTATAAATAATAGTTGCTGCTGCTTCACCAAGGTTTAAACCACAACGATTTTTATCAAAGGGTTTACAGATATCAACAGATAATGATTTAAAAGATTGAAATCCGGATATAATGAATTTTGACAGCACATCAGCACCAATAACGATAGCAAAGTCATAAATTTTTTGTTGTAATAAACGTAAAGCTGTAATTTGAGCGGCAGCTCCCGATATACAAGCATTAGAAACGATAATAGCCTCATTAGGATTATCAAAAAAAGAAGTAATTAATTGTGCCGAACGCCATAAATAAACTCGTTCTGCTTCATAAAATTCACTTTCTTTTTTATCTAATAGCTCTACATTTCCTTTTGTTGTAGAAAGAATAAACACGACTTTTTTGCTCTTAACATCGATGTTCGTTTTTTCTAAGGCTTTGTATACAGATAAAATAGCTGCTTTTTCGAAGCGGGTATAAGCGGTTTTTTGTTTTGTATTAATAGACGAAAAAGCATTGTTTAAATGTTCATCGTCAATGAGAGACAACATGGCATCTTCAGGAAAATCAAACGGATTTTTGTAGTATTTTAATCCGGTATTTCCTTGTTTAACCGCTGTGTAATTTTCTTCCGTAGTAAATCCGAGAGAAGAAATAATATTGTTACTCCATTGATATATCATAATAAACCATGCATTTTTTTCCATTCAATAAAAAAATCGGGGCAATTCCATTGTAAATTAAATTCATAATCCATAAACACTTGTACGGAATGTCCTATAACAGCTAATTTTTTGGTGTCGAGGTTATAAATAGTATAATCAAAAATAATTTTTGCCGCATCCGTATTACGTAAGCTAATTTCAATTAAGCCTTTATCTTTATAGGTTAAAGGATTCTTATACTGCAATTTCAATTCAACTATGGGGGCATAAAATCCATAATCAAAGATATAAAGGTATCTTAATCCGTATTTTTCACCAAAGGCTTCTCGAGCATCTTCAAAATACAAAGCATAAGCTCCATGCCATACAACATTCATCGAATCAACTTCGCTGAAACGTACTCTGAATTCCTTTTCTGCTTTTAAAACATTTTTCTCCATCAATTGATTGTTTTTTCTGTAATACTGACTTTCATTTCACAAGAAGCAATAAGATTGTCTTGACACATTACTTTTACATCAACGACGACAGTGGTTTCGAAAATAACATTCGTTACATCAACACTTGTTTCAATCGTTTGATGAGAAAGTGGTAATTGATAGATTTTTAAATTTTTAATAGATCCCAATACGCCTATTTTTACAGCACCTTCTCTGTTGATATAACCAATTTGTGCAGCGCATGTTTGAGCGATATTTTCGATAATGCCGGCTTCCAAAAAAAATCCGTTTTCGACAAATAAATTATCGGGTTGAATATAAAAAGTCGAACGTGCTTTCTCTTTATCAGCATAAAGCAAAGTATCTATCATTACAAAAGGCGGACGTTGTGGAATGATATCTATAATAGAAATGTTCTTCATATATCTTATTAAATCTTTTAAATTATTCAGAAAGATGCAAAGGTACATAAAAATAAATTAATGTTGCCCCTTAATTCTTCTTTCTTTTTAGAAAAATATTGCAAAAACAAAAAAATAAGTACGAAAATGTACACAACACACTTAAAATTAGATGAGACTTGCAAAAATTTCAAATTAATAGTTTATTTGAAATTGATAAAAATCACTATTC
>JAAYQB010000118.1 GCA_012519525.1 Bacteroidales bacterium
ATAATTTATACGTTATAAAATAATTGTTAGAATTCTTATTATAAGGGAGTGTTTGTATATTGTTACTTAAATGCAAAGTTTTTATTAATAAAAAATATGCATGTATTAATAACGCTACACATAGCGAGAATGTTTTAAGAAGAAGAAATGGGCATAATGTTTTTTTTAATGAAGTCATTTTTTTTGCTAATTTTCTTGCAAAAATACAAAAATTTCCCATAAAAAATTAAAACATATAATTTTTTTTGATTTACAGAAAAATTATTATTATTTTTTTTAAAGAAAGAGAGTGTTTTTTGTTTTCATTTTTTAGAAGAAAAAGTATTTGTAAGAAAGGGGAAGGGGATAAATAGGGTTTAAATAAAGAAAGATGTTCATTTTGAACATCTTTTAGTTGTTTTGCGGTGCGGACGGGGCTCGAACCCGCGACCCCATGCGTGACAGGCATGTATTCTAACCAAACTGAACTACCGCACCTGATTTTTATAGACTGCAAAAATATAATTTTTTTTCGATTGATTTTAAACTTTATTGAAAAAAAACATTTTTTGTTTAAAATAAAGAAAAAGAATGCTTTATAATAAAAAAGTTAATGATAGGTAGCATAAAACAGAAAAAATATTTTTTATAATAATAAAGAAGTAGCTTTTTACACATGAAAAAAGTTTATTTTTGTAAATTCAAATTTTTAATGATTAAAAAGAAAAAGGCATGCGTATAGATTTTTTAGGAGCAATAAACGAAGTTACGGGGAGTAAATTTTTAGTAACCACTCAGTCGAATATAAAAATATTGTTAGACTGCGGAATGTATCAAGGAAAAGGTTTGGATACAGATGCTATGAATAGGGATTTGGGTTTTAATATTGAAGAAATAGATGTGCTTATTTTATCGCATGCCCATATCGATCATTCGGGTTTAATTCCTTATATAGTTAAAAATGGATTTAAAGGAAAGATTTACTGTACGCATGGTACTCGCGATTTGTGTTCTATCATGCTTCCTGATTCGGGAAAAATACAAGAAACCGATGTGGTGGATTTTAATAAAAAAAGGTCCAGAATAGGATTGCCGGCTATTAGTCCTATTTATACTTCAAGAGATGCTTTTGCGAGTTTAAAGTATTTTATTAGTATGCCTAATAATTTGAAAATACAAATAGAAGATGGTGTGCAAGTGATGTTTAGCGATACGGGACATATGTTGGGAGGATCTGCCATCACTTTGTATATTACTGAAAATGGGAAAGAAACAGTTCTTACTTACACGGGCGATATAGGTAGGTACAATAAGTATTTATTGAAAGACCCTGATGTTTTTCCCCAGTCGGATTATATCATAACCGAGTCAACTTATGGTAATAGAGAGCATGAAAAAATAAATATAGCCGAAGAAAAATTAGCACAAATAGTACAGGAAACTTGTGTGCAAAACTTGGGAAAACTGTTAATTCCTTCTTTTGCAATAGGAAGAAGTCAAGAAATTATTTATATACTTAATAAATTAAAAAAAGCAAAACGACTTCCCGACGTGCCTATATTTGTTGATAGTCCTTTAGCTATTTCGGCTACTGATATTTACCGATTGCATACGGAATGTTTTAAAGACGATATTGTTGATATGATACATACCGAAAAAGATCCTTTTGGATTCGATAATTTGTTTTATGTCAGAACAAAAGAGGATTCTAAAAGACTGAATACTACCAATCGTCCTTGTGTTATTATTTCGGCATCTGGTATGATGGAAGCAGGACGTATCAAGCACCATTTGGCAAACAATATTGAAAATCGTAGAACAACAGTCTTGGTTGTCGGTTATTGTGCGCCCACTACCTTAGGACATAAAATAGCAAGTGGAGAAAAAAAGGTTTCAATTTATGGTAATATTTACCAAGTAAATGCACAAGTACGTGAAATTGACGCATTGTCGGGGCATGGAGACTATATTGAAATGCATCGCTATTTGAGCTGTCAAGACAAATCTAAAGTGAAAAATGTGTTTTTAGTTCACGGCGAAAGAGATGTGCAGGAAGATTATAAAAACTACTTGGAATCAAATGGTTTTCCGAACGTTAGCATACCGGTTTTTAGGGAATCTTTTCAAATATAGCATTAATTTCATAAAAATTTGTTTTTTGATGCAACAAATTTTCAAATTTTACATCACTATATATGTCGACTAACAGAAGTGTAATGGACGTAAACGATGAGGAAATAATTCAAGGTTGTATAAATAAAGACATTGAATATATGGAAATCTTGTACGAAAAATATGTTTCTAAATTGTATAATTGCGCTTTGCGTTACACCAAGAAAGTCGAAGATGCAGAAGATGTATTACAAGATGCTTTTATTCAGATATTTGAAAAGATGAAACAATACGACAGAAAAGGAACTTTTGCCGGATGGATGACAACAATCGTCATTAATCAGGCATTAATGTTGTATCGTAAAAATTTACAATATCTTAAGTATCATGCTGTTGAAAGTGAAAATGAAGAAAAAACAACTGTAGATATTAAAGATGAATCGATTGTACAAAGTGATTTTTTAACACATAAAATATTATTGGATTTAATACAAAGTTTACCCGATGGTTATCGTATGGTTTTTAATATGCACGAGTTGGAAGGATATAGCTACGAAGAAATAGCAGAACTCTTAAACTGTACGCCTTCTACTTGTCGTTCTCAACTGTTTAGGGCAAAAAAAGTATTGCAAGCCAAAATTGAAAATTTTAACAAACGAAATGAAGATTATAATAGGTTATGAAAAAATATAATGACATAGGAGATTTATTTAGAGAAAATTTTAAAGATTATTCACCAAAACCTTCGTCTAAGGTATGGGAAAATATTCATACCGAAGTGAGTAAGCATGTTAGAATTAATTATAAAAAAGTATTCTATGGAGCTACTATCGTTGCAGTGGTAACGGGATTGATTATTGGAGTTGTTTACTTAAAGCCTATTCAAAAAGAGGAAATAAAACAAGACAATACAGTCGTAAGTGTTGATGAAAAACACGCTATCCCATTTGTTGTAGAGCAACAAAAAGAACCTGTGAAAGTTTTAAAAGATAACGCTGCTGAACAAGTGATAGTTGTAGAAAATCAAGTAGAAAGCCAAAAAACAATCGAGCAACCCGAACCTATAATAGAAAATCAATTGCAGGTCCAAGAAGTAATTGTCTATCAAGATGAGTCTTTCATTTCGAATGACCAACAGTTGTCTGTTGCTCAAGATTTAAAAGTAAATTCCAAGCATGAATCGGATGCTAAGAATGAGTTAGCAATAATTGCTGATGAAGAAACAGTTGCTAAGCCTTTGTTAAAAAAAGTAGTTGTCAGCAAAGATACTATAGTATGTGAGAATTCAACGATTACCTTATTTATACGTAACGCTAAAAATATAGTGTGGAGCAATGGTAACACAACGAATGATATATCGGTGAATGTATCGCAAAGTCAAATGTTTTCAGTGAGTTTTACGGATGCTAACGGAAAAGACTCTACCGTATATGTTTTTGTGCGTACTGTTCCTTGTACGGAATTAACTATACCATCGGCATTTACGCCTAATGGAGACGGATTGAATGATGAATTTAAAGTTTTTGCATCGGGAGAATTAAGCTCTTTTGAACTAATTATTTGCAATAGGAATATGAAAGAGTTGTTCCGTTCAAATTCTATCAACAAAGGTTGGGATGGAGTTTATATGAATATGGAGCAACCTCATGGATTGTATTTATATATAATCCGTTACAAAGATAATTTTAATCAACAGATTGAAAAAAGAGGCGAATTTCTATTGCTCAGAAATTAAAAAAGTTTTATTTCTTAACGCATAAGGCTTACACTTCCATTGAGAATAAAAGTTGTTGTTTGAGATTTTGGTTTTGCCGAAACTACCCAGTAGTATACTCCTTCAGAGGCTTCTTTTCCGTTTTTCATTTTCCCGTCCCACCAAAAGTTATTGTCATTGTAGTCAGGACAATTATCTCCGCTACAGCGTCTTTCCCATACTTTATTTCCCCACTTATTGTAGATAATTAATTCGAAATCAAGAAAAAAACCTACCACTTCAATAGGTTGAAAGTAGTCGTTAATTCCGTCATTATTAGGTGTAAATACATTGGGAAAACGTAAGACTTCGAGAATTAAAAGAAAATGTTCGATAAAACTTTTACATCCGTATTCGTCTTCAATATTTAATGTTACATTTACAATTCCTGATGTAGTCGTATAAGTATGCGATGTCGGTGTAGCTTGAAAAAGTGTATCACATATTGAATCGCCATAGTTCCATATCCAACGTGTAATTTGTCCGTCAAAAAACTGTGATTGATCTATAAAAATTGCAGATTCTTGTGCTTTAATGCCTATATCATCTCTGTCTGTAATATTTGCGCCTTCTTGGTTTTGAATTGTAAAATCAGCTATCGGAGATAGCCAAACAAATACACTTACACTGTCATCATATTTTTTTATACATTGAGGATTAAAGAAAGTAAGTGTGAGAGAATAAGGGTAAACGCCTGTGGAAGTATATAAATATTTTATAGGGTTTCCTTTTGCAAATTGTCCATCGTGGAAAGACCAGTCGAGACTTGTTTCCAAACCGGAAAGGCTGTCGGCACTAAATTCGACCAAAGCAGAATCACAAGAAGAAGTGTCGATAGTTGATAGGATAATGTTCGGAAAATCAAATATATTTATGGGTTTTACAAGCATTGCCGTACATCCTCTTACAACAACTTTTAAACTGATATCGAACATACCAGCAGTGTCATAAGTTGTGCTTCCGTCGAAACTCAAACTATCCCAGTCTTCTTTTCCATAATGCCAATAAAATAAACATTCGTTAAAAAGTGAGGGAGGATAAATGTTGGCATGTATTGTATCGGTCAGGTTTTTAAATGAAATAGGCAAATTTTGACAATAAATACTATCGGTTAAAAAATCGGGAGTAATTTTGATAGCCCAAATCGTATCGTAATAGACAAAGTTTTGTACACAGCGTACCAATTGACCGCTAAGAGAGTCGTTTACCCATTTTATTAAACGTATAGAGGGTATATAAGGTCCCGGATTTTGATATGTATAGTTAAATTCTTTTGTCGTATCGGTTGAAACCAAAGTGCTACCGTCGCCTGTAATGATTATTAAAGTATCTACATTGATAAAATTGCAAGAAAAATTCACGGTTAAAGGATAGCAACCCGACATAGGTGTAACATCAAAATATCCGTAAGGTCCGTTTATTTTAATATAATTATCTTTTACGATAGTGTCGGTGCATCCAATGTCATCTGTAATAATAAGTTGAACGCTATACTTGCCGGCAAAAGCATAGTTGTGAGAGGGATTTTGCAGTTTAGAAGTATTGGCGGCACTCATAGTGTCGCCAAAATTCCATTTCCATGATACGATAGAGTCGGCAATGGATTGGTCGTAGAAATAAGCTTGTAATTCAGGACATGCAGCATAATTTTCATTAGCGTTAAAATCGGCATGAATACGTCTTACATATATCGAATCTCGATGAATATCAATACAGCCGATATCATTGTCATAGACGGTTAATGTAATATAAACCCATTTTGATTTATCCACATTAAAAGTGTATTGAGCATTGCGGGTGATAGCAGTATCTTCTCCATTAAAATCCCAAAGGTAAGATAAAGAAAGACTAGGCATGCTACCGCTTAAATTTCTGAATATGACAGTTTCTTTATTACATATAGTGGAAGCGGATTTGAAAAATATGCTCTTATATCATGTACTGTAATTTTATCTAAAAGCACTTGCGTGCTATCGCATCCTTTTTCATTGATTATCCGTAAACTAACATCGTATCTTCCTCCGTTTTCGTATACAAATTGCGGGCTGATTGTCGTGTCGGTTTTCCCTGCCGAAGTCCAAAAATATTTTTCAATAGAAAGATTGTTGAAAGGTGACGGAGTGTACGATAGGTTAGTGAATCGGACAGTGTCATTTACACATATCGGTGAAGGTACATAACAATCGGGAACGGAACGAGGATATACGGGTATACGTAGGGTATCTAATCTTAAGTCGTTAAAGTCATAATATTTTTCCATTACCATTGCATCGGCAGTATCTTCGTCTTTGTATCGACCGCAAGCAATGGTGTCGGCATTGTATAAATAAGCGTAATACACTCCATAGTCGGGAAAGTAAAAAGGCATAGGGGTGCGTATGTTTACATCTTTGTTGTGTGTAGAGTCGTATGTATTTATAGTATTGATAATTACTGTGTCTAATAAATAAAATGAAGGGTTTAAGCTGTCAACTATTCGTAGTCCCCAAGTCGTAAGTTGGCTTGTGCAATTAGTAGAATCCCAAAAATAAACGATATTGTCCTGACATATTTCATCTATTAAAACAGAGTCTTCGTCGGTAACTCTTAATCGCATATCTGCAACAGAAATGCGAATCAAAAAGGTTATTGTATCTTCGCAATAACCGCATGCATTATAAATAGTCGTACTGTCATTGACGGCTACCATTGAGACATAGATATCACCGTTTTTCTTTTTTAAATAAGGTCCATACTTGTATTGGTAAACCGGATTTTTCAAAGAACTGGTATCGCCTTTAAAATCGGAACCCCCAATAGCTGTTGAATCGTAATCATTGCCGAAATTCCAGCGGAATAGATTGGCAGCTACTGATCTATTAATACTATCGGGTAATCTGGGCATACTATTACAATAAGGATGCCTGTAAGGATTGTGTTTTTCACTTAAATAGGGGCGTGCAAGAGAGTCAACGTAAGCAATAGGAGGACATACGTAAGCATCTATGGGTTTGGTTATAGGATCGCTCGGACAATAATAATGGTAGCATACTAAAGTTGCACTTGTTACTGCTCCCGTATCTTTTTTAAAAGATAAATAATTATTGTTATTGTAAAAAAGTGTTGAAACTATTTCACCATTACTACGAAACCATATCCAGTTATTGGCAGGTGCGTCTCCGATTAAGTTGTTGTTGCTATCTAAACTATCGTAGGCATAAACAGGCATACTAAACTGACTTTTGCATTCTTTTGTAGGCGTAGATGTCCAGCTACATAGAGGTTTAGCTCCTAATACGATTGATGTCGTAGTTTCTGCAATGCACCCTTGTTTATTTGTAACGATTGTTCTTATGTTGAATACACCTGTGTCGTAGTAGGTGTGATTAATAGAAGGATTACTTGTAATAGATGTATCGTTATTACTCCATATCCAAACATAATTCTCGATGGGAGATTTATATGCATACTTCCCTATTTCTCTAACAGTAGCTTCAATTTTCATAGGTGCGCATCCACCTGGGAATGAATCTATATCGGAAGCTACCATAAAAGGTGTAATGAGAATTTTTTGTTCTACAGGTGGTAATTTGCATCCGTAGGGAGTTGTGATAAATGCTCTGCAAACCCACTCTCCATAATGCCCGTAAACATAATTGGCTGAATCACCGGTAATTAAATGAGAACTATCGCCTTTCACATCCCATATTGTTTGTTCTAATCCGAAGTCATCCGATGAAGGATAGACTGTTTGATTGATAAAGTTTATTCGTGCATTCGTATCGCAATGCAAGGTGTCGTAAATGCTTATTGTCGGAGTAACGGAATCATAAATCGTAACATAGTTAGTCTTAATAACAGTATCTTTGCATCCCAGAATACTAGTAGCATATAAGCTAACGGTATATTTTCCCGCTTGCGTATAAGTGTGATTTGCTTTTGAACCTATACCGGAAAATCCGTCTCCATAAGCCCAAATATAGTTAATTCCGTGTAAACCGTAAAATGTTATTTCTTTACTTGTACTGCATATAATGCTGTCGGAAACGGTAAAATCGGCTTTAAAAATATGAATGGAAATATAATTTGACTTTGTTAATGTATCTTTACAGCCTTTATCGCTGGTAACTATTAAAGTAACATCATGATTGCCGCTTCCAAACGATTTACTGGGAGCGTTTGATGAAGAAGTCGTTCCATCACCGAATATCCATAGGCTATTTGTATAATTCGATGAATTATTGGTGAAAGTAATGTGTTTTGTTTCACTAACATTTTGAATGCAAAACACAGAGTCGGCGACAAAATCGGCAGTGGGATTAGCATAAATTGTAATAAAAGACGGCTTTTCTGTTTTTGTAGCACATCCCATTTGATTATAGGCTGTTAATGATACTTTATATGTTCCTGCATTATGGTATTGGTAAGTCGGTTGATTTTGCGTTGAAGTTCCTCCATCTCCAAAATCCCATAATAGATTTTTTACGTTTGCTCCTCCGGGTAGTATCGTATCATAAAAAACGATGTTTTGATATTGACAAACAGCGCTATTACTGGATGAAAAATTGACATAAGGACCTGTGGATGCCGTAATATAATTATTAATGGTTTTAGATTGTACGCTACTGTCTGCATAGGTTACTCTCAGTGTTACACTGTACGTTCCTTGATGTTGATATATATGCGTAGGATTTTGCTTGTAAATATAGGACGACCCATCGCCCATATCCCATTCCCAAGCAATGGGATTGCCGGTAGATAAGTCGGTGAATGACACCTGCATAGGGATGCAGCCTATTGTAGTGTCTGCCATAAAATTAGGTGTTTGTGCATAGGATATTTGATAAAAAAAGAGGGATAGAATAAGCAAAAAATACAATACTTGATGCTTACCATACTTTTTTTGACAATCTATGCGATAGAATACACCCATAATAGTATAATTTTTTTGCAAATGTATATATTTTTTTAATATAAATTCACTTTTTGAAAAGATTTTTTATTTATATATGGCATTGCATTCAAACATTGGATTAAATAGTGTATTTTTGCAACAATACTTATTGTCCTTATTGTACGAATATAATATGAAGAGAAAAAGACAGACACAGAAAGTTCACTATTTTAAGCGATGGACACGAAAACGATATGCTATTTTTAGCTCTATGCGTAAAGTGATAGTAATTAGCGTAATAAGTTTTACTTGTTCATTTTTATTGAGGGCTTATACCGGTTTAGCGCAGCAAAATAGAGATTCGACTCTTAAAATAATTCAACTCAAAGAAATCAATATTTTTGCTGAAGAGGATTTGCCAAGCGATGTGTTACAGTCTAATTTACTGCAAAATGCGATTAGTAAAAAGGAAATAGAGTCTGTTCCTGCTCGTTCGTTCAATGAATTATTAAAGCAGCTTCCGGGATTGGATGTAAGGCAGCGTGGGGGGAATGGTGTTCAGGCTGATATAAGTATAAGAGGGGGCAATTTCGACCAAACACTTTTGTTGTTAAACGGAATTAATGTTACGGATCCGCAGACGGGACATTATACACTCAATCTTCCTCTTCATAACGATATTATTCACAACATAGAAATCTATAAAAATACGGGAGCATTACTTTATGGTGCTTCTTCGTTTACCGGGATTATCAATGTGATAACTCAGCCCGATACCGTTAATAATGTGAATTTTCATTTAATGGGTGGAATGTATGAGACTTTCGGGCTAAGTACCTATATGAGTTTACATACAAAAAATACCGGTCATTTGATTGCCGCCGACTACAAGCAATCGGCAGGATATAGGGAAAACACCGATTTTAAAATTTATAATGCATATTATCAATTGATTGGAAAGTTTAAAAAAGGACAGTTGGAATTTCAAACAGGATTAAACGACAAAGCATACGGTGCCAATAGTTTTTATTCTTTGAGGTTTCCTAATCAATTTGAACACACACAGACATTGATAAGTAGCGTTCGCTGGAAAAATAAAGGATTGGTTAAATGGGTTCCTGCTTTGTATTATAGATTGAATTATGATTGCTTTGAATTAGTTAGAAATCAAGAAAAGTCAAAAAATAATTACCATACCAATCAGGTGGTCGGATTTAACTTTATCAATATGTTTGCTACAAAAATAGGGAAAACCGGCTTTAGCTTTGATTATCGGATAGAGGATATTGTAAGCACTAGCTTGGGAAACCTAATGAAGCAAGAAAAACCAAGTCGCACAGAAGGAATCAGTTACCGCTACGGAAAAACACGTCAAATAGCGGCTTTGTCGGCAGGACAATCGTTACTGACTAAAAATATTGTATTTAAAGTGAGCATTTTAGGACAATATTATGTGATTGAAAAAAACTTTTATCTTTTACCGGCATCCGATTTTTTATGGTGTTTGAAAACATTGAAAAACAAAGAAGATAGGATTAATATTACATTGTTTGCTTCTGCAGGTAGAGGTGTGCGTACGCCTACTTTTACCGATTTGTATTATCGCACGGGCGATATTATAGGCAATCCAAACTTAAAACCCGAACAGACTGTAAACGTAGAAATAGGGACAACGTTAAATGTCAAACAATTGGATAAAAGCAACTATCTTACATGTAAAGCAAATGTATTTTTTCGTTGGGGTAGGGGGATGATAGATTATATTAAGAAAGAAAACGATAGCATGTGGCAATCGGTCAATCATACCGATGTGTTTTTTATTGGAAATGAATTTACACTCAATTTTTATCCGTCTGTCATTATGCGAAATGACTTTTTACAATCCATTGCTTTGTATTATACTTATTTGTATTCCGATAAAGAGTCGGAAGGGTATATTTCGCGTTATGTATTAGACCATTTGACTCATAAACTTTCCTTGCAATTATCGCATCGTATTTATAAAGAATGGGCTGTTTCTTACGCATTTTCTTATAATGTGAGAAAAGGAGAATATGTGTCTTACACTCAAAATACAGCCGGCGGAATACGGAAAAAATACCCGCCTTTTTCTCTTTTAGATATTAGAATGCACTATCGTTATCGCAATTTTTATGTATATGTAGAAGCTAATAATGTGTTGAATGTTCGTTATTTTGATATCGGAGGATTGGAGCAGGCAGGCATTTGGGTTACCGCCGGTGTGAAGTATAAGTTTGTTTTTGATAAAAAACAATAGTCTTATGCTTATGAAACAATATATAAACCATCTTCTTTGATAGTTATATGTTGTTTTTTATATAAATCTCCGACTGCTTTTTTGAATGTTTTTTTACTAACCCCAAAAGTAGCATTGATAATTTCGGATGAAGATTTGTCGGTTATATTTAAGTAGCCATTGTTGTTCCGTATGGTTTCGAGTAGTATCGGAGCAAAATCTATTACTTGACTGTATCCGGTTTTATAGAGAGAAACATCAATTTTATTATCCGTTCTTATTTGTTTGATATAGGCTTGCATTTTATCACCCATGTTGAGAGGTTTAAAAACTTCATTTTTATACACTATTCCATCGTAACTTTGATTGATAATCACCTTATAACCCAAGTCTGTTTTTTTGTAAATAAGAATTTCTACTTTTTCCTTTTCTTTGAACGGTGGAGGAGTTGTGGAAAAAAAATTTTCTATTTTTGAGGTAGCAGCAATGCGTTGTGTTTGATTGTCTTGATAAATATACACCCCAATGAATTGTCCTTCTTTTAGAGGTGTTTTTTGTTCTCGAAACGGAACAAGCAGGTCTTTTGCTAAGCCCCAATTCAGGAAAGCACCCACTTTATTGACTGCTACTACTTGTAAATAAGCAAATTCTCCTACTTGAGCATACGGTGTTTCAGTTGTAGCTATCAATTTATCGTCGGAATCGAAGTAAATGAAAACACGTATACTATCGCCTATTCGAGTGTTTTCAGGAATGTATCGGGTAGGTATAAGAATTTCTCCTTTGTCTTTTCCGTCAAGATAAAGTCCGAAAGAGAGCTGTTTAATTACTTTTAAGGTGTTAAATTTTCCAATTGCAAGCATACTGTCATTATTTTCATTAGTTAGTGACCCCAGTAGGATTCAAACCTACAACCGTCTGATCCGAAGTCAGATACTCTATTCAGTTGAGCTATGGGGCCCCTTTTAGAATAAGAAAAACTTGTCGAAAGAGGACAAGTTTTATGGTGATCCCGACAGGATTCAAACCTGTAACCTTCTGATCCGTAGTCAGATGCTCTATTCAGTTAAGCTACGGGACCTTTATTTTAAGAGTTGTGCAAAAATAACATTTTTTTTGTTCAATCCTTGAGTGTTTTGCTAAAAAATTATTATTAATGCACATTCACACGTTTATTATTTTTTTTATTTAAGTTCGCATAGAACTTACATGCTTTATAATCATCTATTTGTGTGTTGAAATTAGTTTAGCAATGATAAATGGACAGCTTTATTTATTTA
>JAAYQB010000010.1 GCA_012519525.1 Bacteroidales bacterium
AGTATAAAACTATTGAAAGTATTAAAAAAATGTATATTTTTGCAATGTTAAAGATAAAGTTCTTTTTAAAATAAAAATATTAACAAATAAAAAAAACTGTCCTAATATAGGGGGACACTTAAATAGTTATTTAAAAATAAATGTTATATTTTTGTGAAAAAATACCAAATCTATTAAAAACAAAAAATGATGTTCTACTTATTAAATAACAAAACGTTAAAAATCATCGGTTTTACTATCTTGTTATTCTTACACTGCTTTCTTAGTATTTTTTCTCTGCAAGCACAAAGAACCAAATCTTCACAACACTCCCCTGCCGTTTTATTTTTAAGCGAATATATCAGTATTCCTTCCGAAACAGGGAATGAAAATGCTGCCGCTACATTTTTAATGGAAAATTTTAAAGCAAAAGGATTCCATATTCAAATAATAACAGATAGTATTGGCTGTGTCAATTTTGCTGCATCACTCTATCCTTTAGAGAACATCAAGCCAAATATTGTGTTTTTAAATCATATGGACGTTGTCCCTGTAGGTGACACTACTTTGTGGATTTATCCTCCTTATAGTGGAACTATTGCAAAGGGAAAAGTATGGGGTCGCGGCACTTTGGACAATAAGGGCATAGCTGTTATGCAAATTTTTGCTGTTGAAAAATTTATTGATTTAGCAAAAAAAACCGATTTACCCTATAATGTTACCATACTATGTGTTTCGGGAGAAGAAACGGGAGGAAAAAATGGAAGTGCCATTGTTTCAAAAAATTTTAAAGAAAATTTTAATCCTGTTGTAGTAATAGGTGAAGGTGGTGCAGGAATGAAAAACATTAATTTTTTATCAAGACATAAATCTTTTTTTGGAATTTCAATCACCGAAAAGACCTTGCTGTGGCTAAAACTTAACTATAAAGTTCAAATAGTAGGACATGCTTCTATAGCAGGACAAGAATATGCCTATAAAGGACTAATAAATGGATTACAAAAACTTACAAACAAAAATCAGCCTATTATGATGACAGAAGAAGCAAAACTAATGCTGACTTCTATAGGAAAAGAAATGGGAGGTATAAAAGGATATGTTTTTAAAAATTTAGAAAAAAAAATATATCGCTCATCATTGAAAAGACACGTAAATAGGAATCCGGTAATAGAATCACTTTTATGTAATAATATTACTATTACTAATATTAATAGCGAAAACTATACTCCTAATCAAATCAATATGGAAGTAAATGCTACGCTTGATTGTCGTTTGCTGCCTAGTGTTAAACCTGAAGATATTATTCAAGAAATACATAACTGTATTAATGACTCTTTATTAAAAATCACTATTCTTAACTCCGGCTGTTTATCTCAAACAAGCTATCCTGAATTTTATTTTGAAAAATTAGCAGCTTCTATTAAAAAAGTATTTACAAATGCAGAAGTATATCCCATGCTTTTACCTGCTTCTACCGACAATTCCTATTATCGTGATGCATGCCCCGTGTATGGCATTAATCCCATGATTATCTCCAATCATCAATTACAATCTATACATAACTATAATGAACATATAGATATAGAAGACATAGAAAAAGGCATTTTAGTATTTGAAGAATTCTTAAATTTACTACTTTTACCTCAGAGTAGTGATCTTTAATACTGTTCCAAAAAGTCCGCAAAAATTCAAAATATTTATATTTATAAAAAGATAATTTTGTTTATTCTTCATTTCTTTCTTTTGCACGACGGATATCTTTTTCTTTAATAGCATCGCGCTTATCGTACATTTTTTTCCCACGTGCAAGATAAACATCTATTTTAGCTAACCCATTTTCATTTATAAACAATAAAGTGGGTATAATAGTCGTACCGTTATCTTTCAATTTAGATTGCAATTTTTTAAGCTCTCGTTTTGTCAATAAGAGTTTTCTATCTCGTTTCGGTTCATGGTTATTATAACTCCCTTGTAAATATTCAGCTACATGCAATCCTCGTATCCATAATTCATTTTCAATAAAAAGACAATAAGCGTCTGTGAGATTAGCTTTTCCTGCTCTGATTGATTTTATTTCGGTTCCTGTAAGTACAATACCGGCGGTGTATTTCGTAAGAAGGAAATATTCGTATTCTGCCTTACGATTTTTAATATTAATAATTGTACTTTTTTCTTTTCTTTTAGTCATCGTATACAATAAAATCTAACAAGTAAACATCGTACGCAATTATTTTTGCTTTTTAAAATTAGTCAATCCTTCTTCCAAAAATCTCACAAAATTATCTATGCTTAAGTCAAACACTTGTGTTTCTTCTGTTAAAAGATTTCCTTCTGCATCCATTATTACATACAATGGTTGAGCATTAATATTGAAATGTGTGATTTGATAGTTCAAATTCTTCTTTCCTAAAGTTTTGATTATCTTCCCATTATCACCGACAACCCACTCTTCCTCAGGAAGTTTTATTGTATTCACATCGGCATATAAAGCTACCATAATGTATTCATTCTGCAAAATAGGTTTCACACGCTCATTTACCCATACACTTTCTTCCATTTTTCGACAATTGGCACATGTTTTTCCCGTAAAATCTACGAATAGCGGTTTATTAACTTTTTTAGCATAGGCTTTTGCTTCTTCTAAGTCGAAGAAACCTTCAAATCCAACAGGCAAATGAAGGACATCGGCATATTTTCTATCAGCCGGAAGACTTGACGCTTTAGCAGTTCCACCACTATACTCAACAATAGTACGTTCAATATTAAAATCTTGAGTCGTCATTGGTGGAATATATCCCGACAGCGCTTTTAAAGGTGCTCCCCATAAACCCGGAATCATATACACTACAAAAGAAAATGTTATTAGTGATAAAAATAATCGGTAAACGGATATGCTTTCTACAGGGGAATCACCTTTGAATCTTAATTTTCCTAACAAATAAAAACCTAACAATGAAAACGTTACTATCCATAAAGCCAAATAGGTTTCTCTATCAAGCAATCTCCAATTTGCACTTAAATCTGCCATTGAAAGGAATTTTAATCCTAAAGCTATTTCAAGAAAACCAAAAACAATTTTCACCGTATTCAACCAACTTCCCGACCTCATTCTTCCTATCATAGATGGAAAAATTGCCAAAAGTGTAAAAGGCAAAGCAAAACCGAGAGCAAATCCTACCATAGAAATAAAAAACACTAAGCTATCGCTTGAACCTGACGCCAATTCAATAAGAGCTGCTCCTAATATAGGTCCTGTACAAGAAAAAGATACCAATACAGTAGTTAAAGCTATAAAAAAAGACCCTAAATATCCACCTTTATCCGAGTGTTGATCCGACTTATTAATCCATGAAGCCGGTAGTGTAATGTCAAATAATCCAAAAAATGAAAAAGCAAATATCATAAAAATAACAAAGAATATCACATTGGGTATCCAGTGAGTACTTATGATATACATGGCATCTTTTCCTAAAAGTAATGTCAATAGAAGCCCCAAAGCTGCAAAAATAAATATAATGGAACCTCCAAAAAAGTATGCCTGCTTCAAACCTTGTTTTCTGGATCTTTCTTCTTTCATAAAGAAACTAACAGTCATAGGAATCATAGGAAAAACACAAGGTGTAATTAACGCCAATAAACCGGCTCCAAAAGAAACTAAAAACACCAACCACCAAGATTTTTCTTTTGTAGCACTTCCTACATGCACTGCTTTATCCGTTGTCGTATTTTTTTTAACTACATTTATTGTTTCTTTAGCGATGGAAGTATCTGTTGCTGTTTCAACATTTTCACCTTTTACTTTTTCTTCGTTTACTTCTTCTATTGCTTTCGGACAACCTTTGATTTTAAAAGAAAAATCATCTCCTGCCATTACACATTTCCCCTCAGTACAAGCTTGAGCATCAACTGTAGCTTCTATTACAAAATCCTTTTCGGATAATACTTCTATTTTTTGTGTAAAAATAATAGGGGATTTTTCAAAATACCTATCGGTACCAAATTCATCGGTAATTTCTACATAAGACGGCTCTGTAGTTTTTCCAACTAATTTATAAGAAGAAGACGGTTCGTAAGTAAATACTGTTTGCTGTGTAAGTCCTTTTGTGTTATATTGAGAATACAAATGCCATCCCTTATCAACCACTGCAGTTATCTGAATTTCAACAATATTTTCTTTTATTACTTTAGTCTTATAAGTCCATTTTACAGGTTGAGACAATTGAGCAAACGAAGCTAATGTATAAACCATTAGCAATAATATAAATGTAATTCTTCTTAATTTTTTAATCCAAAGTGTCATATCAATATTTTTTTTGCAAAAATATATTTTTTTATTATGTAAAATTATAAATTAATTATTTTCACTAACGATTGATCGGGACATTCGTTTATAAGTTGTGTTACACTTTTATGTAAAACAGGATGTATATAGCTATGCGCTATTTCGGCAAGAGGCTGTAACACAAACATTCTTTCACTCACAAGAGGATGTGGAATAATTAATTCCTCGGTATTTATAATTAAATTATTATAGAAAATAATATCTATATCCACACTTCTATCTTGATAAGTAACGGATGTATTTCTTTCTCTTCCAAATTTTTGTTCTATTTGTTGATTTTTTTTTATAGAATCAAAAGGATTTAATTGGGTTCTAACATGCAGAGCTATATTAATAAAAGAATGTTGAGACTGAAATCCCCATGGTTCACTTTCATAAAAATTAGATTGTTGAATTATTTTTCCAATCTGACTTTCAATGACTTGGAAAACTGCCGTAAATTTACTAATGGTATTATTAAGATTTCCTCCGACAAGCAAATAAATATCATTGTAGTTTTCCATTTAGAATTACTCTTTCAACTTTATTATTTCCATAAGAATAAGGCATATACTCGTATGTAGGGATTTTTTTTGTAATAAATACATTAGCTATTTTTCCTCTTGTTATGCTTCCTAAAGTATCACTACAATCCATTGCATAAGCACTATTTAAAGTAGTAGCATTAATTGCCTCTTCCGGTAGCATATGATATTGAATACATGCCATAGAAAGAACTAATTGCATATTCCCAGACGGTGAAGAGCCCGGATTAAAATCACTTGCCATAGCAATAGGCAAGCCGGCATTCATCATTTTTCTTACCGGCGAATGCACCATTCCAAGAAAAAAAGCGGCTCCGGGTAAAACAGTTGGCATTGTTTCCGAATGAAGTAAACTCGAAATTTCTGCATCACCTACGTACTCTAAATGGTCAACAGACAAAGCATTGTATTTGACTCCTACCTGCACTCCTCCCGAAAAATCCAACTCATTAGCATGTATTTTAGGACGTAATCCATATTTCATTCCTTCCATTAGCATACGTTCGGTTTCTTCAACAGTGAAAAAGCCTTTATCGCAAAACACATCTATAAAATCTGCAAGTCCCTCTCCGGCAACCATCGGAATCATTTCGTTGATAATCAAATCTACATATTCTTTTTGTCGTCCTTTATATTCAGCAGGAACGGCATGAGCTCCTAAAAATGTTGCTTTTATTGTTAATTCCGATTTTTCTTTTAATCTGCGAATAACACGCAACATTTTTAATTCGTTTTGAGTGTCTAATCCATAGCCACTCTTGATTTCAACGGCTCCGGTTCCATAGTTCTTAATTTCTTCCAATCGTTCCCATGCAGACTCAAATAAATCATCTTCGGACATATTACGCAATCGTTGTACCGAATTGAGAATACCCCCACCCCGTTTGGCAATTTCTTCATACGATAAACCTTTGATTTTGTCTATGTACTCTATTTCTCTACTGTTAGCATAAACAATGTGTGTGTGAGAATCACAAAAACAAGGAAACACCATTTTACCTTCCGCATCTATCACTTCAGTAGCTTGTTGAGCTTCTAAACTAAGATTACTCATTTCGCCGTAATCATGGATTTTATTATTTTTAATTAATAACCATGCTTTTTTCAATGTATTCAATTCCTGCATTTTAACTCCCGCCCTATAGGGAATGCATTCGTTTTCTACTTGAATAAGTTCTTTAATGTTTTTTATTAGAAACATAATAAGATATTGCTATTTAAGTAAAGTTAAGATTTTCTACATCACAAGTATCGTACCTTTGAATGTATGTTTTACGCCATTGATCTCTAACACAAGAGTATAAACAAATGTGTTATCGTGTGCTACTTTTCCATTTTTAGTTGTTCCATACCACTTAAAATCAGGAGAGTTAGAATGGAATACTTTATTACCCCAACGATCATATATTTCTATTGTTAAATTGGCTATTTCATAAGTGCTTGGAAAATGTATTTCAAAACAATCATTTAAACCATTATTATCCGATGGAGTAATTGTATTAGGTATAAACAATCTAAAGTCGCAAGAATCTATTACATAGAAATCATACACTTGACAAGTCATTTTTGTTGCAGTTACACTGTATGTTCCTGATTTCGTCACATCAATACTTTCAGATTTTTCTCCTGTATTCCATAAAAATGCATCTACATCAACATTGGTATTAGCAATAAGTATTGTTCGCATATTATCGCAGAAATCGTATAAGCTTTCTATTTTCACATACATATCTGTTAAATCAACTACTTCTACTGTATCCGAATTCAAACAATTATGTTCATTAGCCACAACTACAGAATATTCTCCTCCTTTTGTAACACTCAATGTTTGAGTACGAGAACCGGTATTCCACAAATAAGAGCTGTATTGAGCACCGGGATCTAATACTACAGGATAAATAGTATCATGACACACAGAAATATCTTCACCTAAACTAACTTCAGGTATCGGATGAACAATTAAAGTTAAGAAAGTAGTACTATCACAACCTTTTATATTGACAGTACGATTTACTTTTTCAATAACAATCTCTTCGTAAGAAGAAGTTTTTTGTACATCAAATCCATTAAGTTTATAATGTTCTCCGGAACAAATAGAATCTACAATATAAATAGAATCAACTGCAAATACATGTAACATTAAAGTAGTAATACTATCACAACCGGCGACATTGGTTAAGCGAATGGTGTCATAAATAGTATAAGCAGTTGTAGTATAAGGTACCGGAATATTAAAGTTGTAAGCCGTATAGGTATTACCGGCACAAATATCTGCCGTCAATTTTACGGAATCTACAGGTAATACACTTAATATTAAAGTAGTAATACTATCACAAC
>JAAYQB010000119.1 GCA_012519525.1 Bacteroidales bacterium
TAATAAAATTATGTATACATTTGCAAAGTGAAAAATTTTAATGATAAAATGACATATTTATGAGAAAGATTAAGTTATTCATAATGTTATGTGTTCCTCTCATTGCTTTCTCACAAATTAATATAGGAACAAAAGCACCGGAAATCCAACTTGAAGCAATATACAATAAAGTTGACAACAAAATACCGACATTGGAATCGCTTAAGGGCGAAATTGTAGTGCTGGATTTTTGGGCAATTTGGTGTTCGCCTTGCGTTGCCGCATTCCCCGAAAACAATGAACTGTATAACAAATACAAAGAGCAGGGTTTACATTTTATTGCCATTACCGATGACCCTAAAGAAAAATTGGAAAATTTTCTAAAAAAAGTGAAGGTCGATTTTTGGATAGGAAGAGATGAAGATAAACAAGACTTCAATAATTACCAAATTATAGCCCGACCGCAAATATATATTATTAACAGAGATGGTATTATTGTCTATCAAGGAAGTACAGTAAGTGAAGATATGATTAAAGAAGTTATAGCTACCAATTCGGTTACAATTCCTCAAAAAGGCGAAACCCCCAAAGTTATTTTAAATGGAATTTTTGGACCCGGTGAAGACCCACTGTATAATGATATTATGATAATGTTAGGTAAAACCCCCAGCCCCCAATTAATCGATCACTTTATTATTCGTCCTTCACTAGATACCATTTGGGGTGGAGTTGGATGTAAAATAATTGATGGTTTTGTCGGCATTACCTGCTATGCAGGAAAACTCGAAAATATATTTCAATTGCTACATAATCTTTCATCCCCTATATGGATAAAAAACAACACTGAACTTAATGCTACTTATGATATTGTTTATTGGAAAAAAATTGAGAGTATTGAAAAGGCTCTATCCGAAATAGAACAAAGACTATTAAACGGTCTTTCCATCAAATGTGATGCCATACAAAGCAAGGAAAATATAAACATCTTATCGCTACACAAACCTAATGAAGCTGTTAAAAAATCGGAGCAAATAGAAGACGGAGCTTACAATGCGTATACTTCCATTAGCACTTTTGTTTCAGAACTTGAAAACAAATCACAGCAATTGTATTCAATAGACGAATCTTTACAAGATATGTTTATCCATAATCAGGGAATGGAATGGGAAAAACTATACAATGCTGATGTTGCTGAAATACTTGATTTTTTAAAAGCTAAAGGAATAATATTAAAACAAGAAATTAAAACAATTACATTATATCATATTAATAACAAATAAAAAATATTGCACGATGATAAAACTTGAAAAAATTTTAGGAATTGCAGCTGTAATCGGATTAATTCTTAAGTTGATTGGAATTCCGGGAAGTATGATTTTACTGATTCTCATCTTAGGAACTTTAGCTTTTTTATATTACCCGCTTGGATTTGCATTATTCAATCGGATTGGTTTTAGGCAGATTTTTAAAAAGGAATCCTACAAAGGATTATCTGCTTTAAGAATTATAGGATCAATTGGAGCAGGAATGGCATTTTCTGTAGTTTGCAGTGGGATTTTATTTAAAACACTGCATTGGCCCGGTGCTGATTTCATGCTAATTAACGGATTAGTTCCCACTTTGATTGTGTTGATAATTGCATTGATTAAATATTTTAAAACAAAAGGAAAATTCTACATTGGAATTTTAAAAAGGACAGCAATAATAGGCACCTTAGGATTATTATTCGTTTTCACTTCTAGTTTAACATATGTAAAAATTCGATTTCGAAATCATCCCGATTACATTAAAGCTTACGAAATGTACCTGAATAATCCGGAAGATGAGGAATTATTGCAAAAATTAAATAGAGAATATCTCAAGACAAAAGAAGATAAGGAAGAAGTTGAAATGTATCCGGAAGAAAAAGAAAACAAATAAAAATAGTTTTTTACCAAATGCTAATAAAATAATATCGCACGATGATAAAACTTGAAAAAATTTTAGGAATTACAGCTGTAATCGGATTAATTCTTAAGTTAATTA
>JAAYQB010000120.1 GCA_012519525.1 Bacteroidales bacterium
TTCAAAAGGATGATGAACAAATGGAAATCATCTTTTTTGCTCTTTTTTCAAAAATTATTTCTATCAATTTTCAACCTTATTTTCATACAAAGACAAAATAAATTGGCTTTTTAAGGGTCGACTAAAGTAAGACAAAACAGATAATTAAGATATGGATAATAATAAGTTTATACAGAAGATAATAATTATACAGTTAGTTTTTTTTATCTCTATAGGTAATCTGACTGCACAAGAAAATAAACTTTTCAAGGAGTATATTTCATGTTTTACAGAGAAGTATTTTACTGATATTTTTCAGAATTGTGATACAATAGGAAATAAGCCATACATGCCTATAAAATCAACTTATTTTATTTTTTTAGACAAAGATATGCAAGATTCGACTATGATTACTTGGATAGTTTGTAAAAAGGATAAGTACTATCTTACACTTTTGTCTCAACAAATAGATACTTCTTTTTTATTATACTATTATTACTTTGTTTTTTATGATGAGATAGGAAATATAGTAAATAGTTATAAGTTTTTGGCTTCATCTGAAAATGAACATGATACAAAATTATTTATTAATAAGTATTCGATAAAGTATTTACTTTATGGACCCTATGTTGAAAAAGAAGAAACAAACTGCAAGGAAGTAATATATGAAATCACAAATAAGGGTAGTTTAAAGCAGGTATCAGAGCAAAACTACGAAGTAAAAAGAAAAAATTTATTTACATGGTAGGGTAGTGTTCCACCTTATACTTAAAAAAAACCAAAACAAGAATAAATAAATTTCTCGTTTTTTTATTGTTTTTTTGAAAACGGAAAAAGGAAAAAAACTTCGGTTAAAATCCCTTTTATTTTTTTATAAATTCTTGTCGTTTGGTAGTAAAAAAAACAAAGCAAAAAAAAAATAAGAAATTGCTGTTTTTTTTAGAAAAATATGCGAAAAAAAGCATGATTTTTTAATGCGGATATTAAAAAAAACTTGTTAATAAGTCAAAAAAACGCCCAAAAAACGCTTTTTTTTCAACAAATTTATAAAAATAAAAAAAAGTTTATCAATTATTTCTATCTGATAATCAACAATATAATTTTCAAAAAACAAAACCGAAAGTTTTTATAAAAACTTTCGATAAAAAAAAACGTAAAATGGACAATAACAAGTTCTTTGGTATTATAAATTATTGTAATTTTGCAATCCCCCAAAAAGTGGGGTTATTGTAATGAAATTAATTAAAAATTTAAAAGGAAAAATTTAATACATATGCCTACAATACAGCAGTTAATAAGAAAAGGAAGAAAGCAAATCAAGTATAAGAGCAAATCTCCCGCTTTGGATTCATGTCCGCAGCGTCGAGGAGTTTGTGTAAGAGTTTACACAACAACGCCTAAAAAGCCGAATTCAGCAATGCGTAAAGTAGCAAGAGTAAGACTCACTAATCAAAAAGAAGTGAATGCCTACATACCGGGCGAAGGTCATAATTTGCAAGAACACTCTATTGTGATGATAAGAGGCGGTAGAGTAAAAGACCTTCCGGGCGTAAGATACCACATTATTCGTGGAGCTTTAGATACTTCGGGAGTCGATGGTCGTCATCAAAGACGTTCTAAATATGGAACCAAAAAACCGAAAGATAAAAAATAAAATTTCATTAATATAAATGTATATAATCATTAATAAGAAGAATATTTAAAAGAATATGAGGAAAACAAAACCGAAAAAAAGAATCATTTTACCTGACCCTAAATATCAGGATTCACAAATCACTAAATTTGTGAATAACATTATGTTAAAAGGGAAGAAAGATACTGCTTTTAAAATATTTTATGATGCCATTGATATTGTAGCGGAAAAAACAAAAGAAGATGGTATTGAAGTATGGAAACAAGCATTAACCAATGTAACTCCCTCGGTTGAAGTAAAAAGCCGTAGAATAGGAGGAGCAACATTCCAAATACCTTCCGAAATTAGAGCAGAAAGAAAACAATCGGTAGGGATGAAGAATCTCATTAATTTTGCTCGTAAACGTCACGAAAAATCAATGAGCCAAAAGTTGGCTGCAGAAATCATGGCGGCATACAAAGAAGAAGGTGCGGCATTTAAACGAAAAGAAGATATTCATAGAATGGCAGAAGCTAATAAAGCTTTCTCACATTTCAGATTTTAATTATTAATATTTAATCAGGCACTGTTAAGCAATGGAAAATTTATCGTTCATAAGAAATATCGGAATCATGGCACATATCGATGCCGGGAAGACGACTACCACCGAACGGATTCTCTATTATACCGGTGCCAACTATAAAATAGGAGAAGTTCACGATGGAACTGCTACCATGGACTTTATGGAGCAAGAACAAGAAAGAGGAATTACCATCAATTCTGCTGCCACAACAGTACATTGGCATTACAATCAAACTCCTTATAAAATAAATATTATTGATACTCCCGGTCACGTTGATTTTACGGTAGAAGTTGAGCGTTCGCTAAGAGTCCTTGACGGAGCAATCGCTTTGTTTTGTGCCGTAGGCGGCGTAGAACCTCAGTCGGAAACAGTATGGAAACAAGCTAATAAATACAAAGTTCCGCGTATCTGTTATATTAATAAAATGGATAGAGCAGGAGCCGATTATTACTCCGTAATTGCACAAATTAAAAAACGATTGGAAATCAATCCCGTACTTCTTCAAATTCCCATAGGAGCAGAAGAAGATTTTGCCGGAATCGTTGATTTGGTTACCAATAAAGCATACGTTTGGGATGAGCAATCTCAAGGAACTGTGTTTACCGAGATTCCTATTCCCGAAGAAATAAAAGAAGAAGTAGATAAATATCGCATGCAATTAATAGAAGGAGTAGCAGAAGAAAGCGATGATTTATTAAAAAAATTCATAGAAGACCCTAATAGTATTCTTTTTGAAGAAATAGTGTCGGCAATAAGAAAAGCTACCATAGAATTAAGAATAACTCCTGTTTTGTGCGGTTCTTCTTTTAAAAATAAAGGTGTTCAGCGTTTGTTGGATGCTGTTGTACTGTATTTACCCAGTCCCGAAGATAAAGAAGCAATAGAGGGAGTTAATCCTTATACAAATCATATTGAAACAAGAAATCCTATTACCAAAGAACCTTTTTCCGCTTTGGTATTTAAAATAGCTACCGATGCTTTTGTCGGAAGAATAGCTTATTTTAGAGTTTATTCAGGAAAATTAACGGCGGGAAGTTATCTGCTCAACGCTTCAACCGGAAAAAAAGAAAGAATATCGCGTATTTTTGAAATGCACGCAGATAAACAAGTATCTCTTGAAGAAATTGGAGCAGGTAATATCGGTGCTGCCGTAGGATTAAAAAACATACGCACCGGGCACACTATTACAGATGAAAAACATCCTATATTATTGGAATCGATGACTTTTCCTGAACCGGTAATCAGTGTGGCAATTGAACCGAGAACACAAGAAGACGTAGATAAATTAGTGCTGACACTTCAAAAATTAGTTGAAGAAGACCCGACACTAACGGTAAAAATAGACGAAGAAAGCGGACAAACCATTCTTAGCGGTATGGGCGAATTGCATTTGGAAATTGTATTGGAAAGAATAAAACGTGAATTCAATGTACAATGCAATTATGGAAATCCTATGGTATCGTACAAAGAAGCAATAACTCAAACCGTAAGACATAGAGAAATTCATAAAAAACAAACAGGCGGAAAAGGACAATTTGCTGATATAGAATTTGAAATATCACCGGCAGAAGAAGGAGTAAAAGGCTTGGAATTTATCAATGAAATAAAAAGCGGTGCTATTCCTAAAGAATTTATTCCGGCTATTGAAAACGGATTCCAAAAAGCAATGACAACAGGTCCCTTATTGGGCTATCCTTTGATGAGTTTAAAAGTCAGAGTAATTGACGGTTCATTTCATACCATAGACTCTGATGCCAACTCATTCGAAATATGTGCTTATAAAGGATTTAGAGAAGCAGCAAAAAAAGCCAATGCAACTATATTAGAGCCTATTATGAAACTCGAAGTCATAGTTGCTTCAGATTATATAGGCAATGTAACGGGAGATTTAAACCGAAGAAGAGCAGTAATTGAAAACATATCAAGCAAACAAAACAATCAAATTATAAGTGCAAAAATTCCATTAGCAGAGGCATTTGGTTACATAACCGCACTCAGAACATTGACCTCGGGAAGAGGCTCTGCAAACATGGAGTTTTCACATTACGACGAACCTCCATTAGCAATAGTGGAAGAAGTTAAAAATAAATGGAAATTTCACTTTTAAAGATTTTTTAAATATAATATATACATATCGTGAGCGAAAAAATAAGAATAAAACTTAAATCATACGATCATAATTTAGTTGATAAATCGGCTGAAAAAATCGTAAAAACCATTAATGCGGTAAAAGAAGACAAAGTGGTTGTTGTAGGACCTATACCATTTCCAACGCAAAAGAAAATATTTACGGTAAATCGTTCTACTTTTGTGAATAAAAAATCAAGAGAACAGTTCGAATTATCTACTTATAAAAGATTGTTGGATATTTATGGTACGACCTCTAAAACAATTGATGCTTTGATGAAAATTGAACTTCCAAGTGGAGTAGAAGTTGAAATTAAAGTATAAGTTATTAGAGAAATAATGATAGAAATAACAAAATAAAATAAAAATATAATGTCTGGTTTAATAGGAAAGAAAATTGGAATGACCAGTATCTTTGATGCCTCTGGTAAAAATATACCATGCACGCTTATACAGGCTGGTCCTTGTGTAGTAACACAAGTAAAAACCATGGAAAAAGATGGCTATGATGCCATACAATTAGCATTTGACGACAAAAAAGAAAAAAATACGACAAATGCACTAAAAGGACACTTTAAAAAAGCAAACACTTCTCCTAAAAGAGTGTTAAGAGAATTTACTCGCTTTGAAGTAGGTGCAAGAAAAAGCCATGGAGAAGTAATAGATGTTAGCGTATTTTTTGAAGGAGAATATGTTGACGTTTCAGGTGTTAGTAAAGGGAAAGGATTTCAAGGAGTAGTAAAACGCCATAATTTCGGAGGCGTTGGCGATAGAAGTCACGGACAACATAATCGATTAAGAGCACCGGGTTCATTGGGAGCATCTTCGTGGCCCTCAAGAGTAATGAAAGGAATGAAAATGGCAGGAAGAACAGGTGGTCAAAAAGTAAAAATGATTAACCTTCAAATAGTTAAAATTTTCCCGGAAGAAAATTTAATTGTAGTTAAAGGATCGGTACCCGGTCATAATGGTTCATATTTAAAAATTGAAAGATGGAGCTAAAAGTATTAAAAATTGACGGAACAGAAACCGGAAGAACGGTAACTTTAAACGATGCAATTTTCGGAATAGAACCGAATCAGCACGTAATATGGTTAGATGTTAAACAATATTTGGCTAATCAACGCCAAGGAACACATGCTACCAAAGAAAAATCCCTATTATCGGGAAGTACTCGTAAATTGAGAAAACAAAAAGGAGGCGGTAGCGCCCGCGTTGGGAGCATTAAAAATCCGTTATTCCGAGGAGGAGCAAGAATCTTTGGACCGCAACCGAGAGATTATAGCTTTAAATTAAACAAAAAAGTGAAACGTCTTGCAAGAATGTCAGCTTTATCGGTGAAGGCAAAAGAAAATAATATCGTAGTATTGGAAAATTTTGATTTAGAGGCTCCTAAGACAAAAGAATATATAAATATTTTGCAAAATATTAATCTTTTTGAAAAAAAGACATTATTAGTTCTAAATGAATCAAATAAAAATATATATTTGTCTTCTCGAAATTTAGGCAAGGCTAAAGTTGCAACTGTCTATGATTTAAACATTTACGATATTTTAAATGCACAAAGTTTAATCATATCTGAGTCTGCTGCTTCCAAATTCGACGAATATTTTAAAATTAATGAAAGGAAATAAGGGCGATGAACGTAATAATAAAACCACTGGTAACTGAAAAAATGACAGACATGAGCGAAAAGAGAAATCGCTATGGATTCATTGTAGAACGTAATGCAGATAAAAACCAGATAAAAAAAGCAATAGAAGCACTATATGGAGTAGAGGTAGAAAGTGTCAACACGATAATGCAAAGAGGTAAAAACACAAGTCGTTATACCAAAACAGGTTTTATCAGAGGCAACAAAAACACCTTCAAAAAAGCAATAGTGCAATTGAAAGAAAATCATACGATAGATATTTTTAGTAATATATAGAAGAGAATATAAAAAAAGATGGGATTAAAAAAGTTTAAACCGGTTACACCCGGTCAGAGATTTAAGTTAATAAGTAACTTTGATGAGATAACACATTCAACCCCCGAAAAGAGTTTATTGTTATCTAAAAAAAAGTCGGGAGGACGAAACAATCAAGGCAAAATGACCATGCGTTATTTAGGTGGTGGTCATAAGAAACAATATCGTATCATCGATTTTAAAAGAAATAAAGACGGTATTCCTGCAACGGTAAAAACGATAGAATACGACCCTAATCGTTCGGCTCGTATTGCATTATTGTTTTATGCCGATGGAGAAAAAAGATATATCATTGCTCCGCACGGATTAAAAGTAGGACAAAAAGTGATGTCGGGAACAGGAGCAAGTTTGGAAGTAGGAAACACTTTATGTTTTTCAGACATTCCTCTTGGGTCGGTAATTCATAATATAGAACTACAACCCGGAGCAGGTGCAAGAATTGCACGTAGTGCAGGGTCTTATGCTCAACTCATGTCGCGAGAAGATAAGTATGTAATTATTAAATTACCTTCCGGAGAAACTCGAAAAATATTATCGACATGTAGAGCTACATTAGGAATGGTATCCAATATAGACCATAATTTGCAAGTGTCGGGAAAAGCAGGAAGAAGTCGCTGGTTAGGCAGACGACCGCGAGTACGTGGTGTAGCTATGAATCCGGTAGACCATCCCATGGGCGGTGGTGAAGGTCGTGCATCGGGAGGACATCCCAGATCCAGAACAGGTTTATATGCAAAAGGACGCAAAACAAGAAGTCCTAAAAAAGCATCTAATCAATTTATTGTTGAAAGAAGAAAAAAATAAAAAAAGATAAAATACAATGAGTAGATCATTAAAAAAAGGTCCGTTTATTCACTATAAATTAGAGAAAAGAGTTCTTGAAGCTCAACAATCGAATAAAAAAGTAACGATAAAAACGTGGTCAAGAGCATCTGTTATTTCTCCTGATTTTGTAGGACAAACGATAGTAGTACATAAAGGAAATAATTTTATTCCTGTTTATATAACAGAAAATATGGTAGGGCATAAATTAGGAGAATTTGCCCCGACACGTATCTTTCGTGGACATGCAGGAAGTAAAGATAAAGGCAAAAAATAAAGCAAATACAGAATAAAATGGGAGCAAGAAAAAGAGTTGCTGCAGAAGCAAGAAAAGAAAAAAATAAAAACGTAGCCATAGCTCGTTTGAATAATAATAGTACATCTCCTCGCAAAACTCGATTAATGGCTGATTTGGTGAGAGGGAAAGATGTTGAATATGCTTTAAATGTATTGAAATACAGCAAAAAAGAGTCATCAGAAAAAATACGTAAATTATTGCTTTCTGCAATTGCTAATTGGCAAGCAAAAAATGAAAATGCACGAGTAGAAGACAGTGATTTATATATTAAAGAAATTTTTGTAGATGGTGGAACAATGTTGAAACGTTTGCGTACTGCACCACAAGGTCGCGGATATAGAATTAGAAAACGTTCCAATCATATTACCATTATCGTAGACAGTAAAATCGAAAACACAAATCAAATAATAGAAGAGTAGATGGGACAAAAAGTTAATCCGATAGGACTTCGTTTAGGAATTATTAGAGGATGGGACTCTAATTGGTATGGTGGTAAAAAGTTTGAATTAAAACTTGTAGAAGACGATAAAATTAGAAAATATATTAATGCTAGATTACACAAAGCCAGCATATCGAAAATATATATAGAACGCACCTTAAAACTGATTACTGTAACTATCAATACGGCACGTCCGGGACTTATTATAGGTAAAGCCGGTCAAGAAGTTGACAAATTGAAAGAAGAATTAAAGAAAATTACCAATAAAGAAGTTCAGATAAACATATCAGAAATAAAACGTCCGGAATTAGATGCGGTTTTAGTAGCACAAACAATAGCAAAACAAATAGAAGGACGTATGTTTTATCGTAGAGCGATAAAAACAGCCATCGCTTCTACCATGCGTGCAGGAGCAGAAGGAATTAAGGTTACTATTTCGGGTCGTATAGGAGGAGCTGAAATGGCTCGTACGGAACATTTTAAAGAAGGTTCTACTCCTCTGCATACTTTACGTGCCGATATAGACTATAACCATTCGGAAGCTCATACTACTTATGGACGTTTAGGAGTAAAAGTATGGATATGTCGAGGACTTGTTTATGGAAAAAGAGATTTATTCCAATCAACGACAGATACTAAAGAAGGAAAAGCAGCTCCTGCAAAACGATTAGGACGTGGAAGAGGAGAAGCAAGCAGTCAAAGAAGAAAAAAATAAAATTAAAGAAAAAGAAGTAGAAAAATCTAAATATTATTAGAAATGTTACAACCAAAGAAGACGAAATATAGAAGGATGCAGAAGGGCAAAATGAAAGGGAACACCAAACGTGGTGCAGAAATCGCTTTCGGCTCATTTGCAATTAAAGCACTTGAAGAATGTTGGATAACAAGTCGTCAAATAGAGGCGGTACGTCAGGCTACTACACGATATATGAAGCGTGAAGGGCAATTGTGGATACGAATATTTCCCGATAAACCGGTTACTAAAAAACCGGCCGAAGTACGTATGGGAAAAGGAAAAGGAGCACCCGAATATTTTGTAGCAAGAGTATCACCGGGAAGAATATTGTTTGAAGCCGACGGTGTCCCTTTAGAAGTGGCAAAAGAAGCTATGCGTTTGGGAGCACAAAAACTTCCTATTTTAACGCAATTTGTTGTAAGAAGAGATTATTCAGAAGAAATATAATAAAAATATGAAACAGGCAGTAATATCGGAATTTTCCACGAAGGAATTATATGAAAGATTGGAGGCGGAAAACCTTCAATTAACAAAATTAAAATTACATCATGCAGTTTCTTCTATTGAAAATCCAAATAAAATTAAAGAATATAGAAAAACAATCGCAAGATTGAAAACGGAGATTCGTAATCGAGAACTTGCAGAGCAAAAATCTCAAAAATAATTGACGATGGAAAGAAATTTTAGAAAAATAAGAGAAGGCGTTGTAGTTAGCAATAAAATGGAAAAATCCATAGTGGTAGAGGTAGAACGAAAATTTAAACATTCAAAATATGGTAAATTTTTGAAGAAAACATCTCGTTTTATGGCTCACGACGAAAATCAAGACTGTAATATTGGAGATACAGTGAGAATAATGGAAACAAGACCATTAAGTAAAAATAAATGTTGGAGATTAGTGGAAATAATTGAAAGAGCAAAATAAGATATGATACAGCAAGAATCAAGATTGTCAGTAGCAGATAATAGCGGAGCAAAAGAAGTTTTGTGCATTCGCGTTTTGGGAGGCACAAGAAAACGTTATGCCCGTATCGGCGATAAAATTATCGTAACCATTAAAGAGGCAATTCCTTCCGGAAATATTAAAAAAGGAACCGTATCGAAAGCAGTTGTCGTTAGAACAAAAAAAGAAGTACGTCGTGATGACGGATCATACATTCGCTTCGACGACAATGCAGTTGTACTGCTTACTGCAACAGAAGAATTGAGAGGAACACGTATATTCGGACCGGTAGCTCGTGAGTTAAGAGATAAACAATATATGAAAATCGTTTCGTTAGCTCCTGAAGTTTTATAAATAATTGTAAATAATAAGAAAATGAAAATACATATAAAAAAAGGAGATACAGTAAAAGTCTTGTCGGGCGAAGATAAAGGACGTACCGGGAAAGTGCTTAAAGTTGAAGTTAGCAAATACAGAGCATTTGTTGAAGGTGTCAATATGGTATCGAAGCATAGCAAACCCAGTGCTAAAAATCCTCAAGGCGGAATTATAAAAAAAGAAGCATCTGTTCATATTTCAAACCTTATGGTAGTAGATGCTAAAGGAGTAGCCTCACGTATAGGGAGACGTCTTAATGATAAAAATAAATTAGTTCGTTATTCTAAAAAAACAGGAGAGGAGATTAAGTAATGAGTTATATTCCAAGATTAAAAGAAAAATATAATAAGGAAATAATTCCTGTTATTAAAGAGCAGTTTGGGTTTAAATCAACAATGCGTGTTCCGAGAATCGTAAAAGTTTGTTTAAACCAAGGAATTGGAGCGGCAACTGCCGATAAGAAATTAATTGATATAGGAATCAATGAAATGACAATGATAGCAGGTCAAAAAGCTGTTCCTACAAAATCAAAAAAAGACGTTTCGAATTTTAAATTAAGAAGAGGAAATCCTATCGGAGTACGTGTAACTCTTAGAGGAGAAAGAATGTATGAATTTTTAGATCGCTTAATATCCGTATCTATACCACGTATCCGTGATTTTAGAGGAATTAGTGATAAAGGCTTTGATGGGAGAGGAAATTACTCGATGGGAATTTCGGAACAAATTATTTTCCCTGAAATAGATATTGATAAAGTCAATAAAATTAATGGTATGGACATAACGATTGTTACCACAGCACGTAACGATCAAGAATGTTTAGCCTTGTTGAAAGAATTTGGATTTCCATTTAAAAATCAAAAAAAATAATATGGCAAAAGAGTCAATTAAAGCAAGAGAAGTTAAAAGAGCAAAATTAATAGCTAAATACGAAAGTAAACGAAAAGCTTATAAAGAAGTTATTCGCACAAGCACGGATTATGAGGAAATTAAAGCTGCACAAATAGGCTTGCAAAAATTACCTCCTAATTCCAATCCAATACGTTTACATAATCGTTGTAAATTAACAGGAAGACCCAAAGGTTATATGAGAATATTTGGCATTTCAAGAATCAACTTCCGAGAAATGGCATCAAAAGGTTTAATTCCTGGAGTAAAAAAAGCAAGTTGGTAATTACATAAATATAAGGATAAGGAATAATTATGAATACGGATCCGATAGCAGATTATTTAACGAGAGTTAGAAATGCCATTACGGCAAGACATAAAGTTGTAGAAATTCCTACATCTAGTATTAAAAGAGAAATAACAAAAATACTCTTTGAAAAAGGATATATTTTGAATTACAAATTCGAAGAAAAAGATAAATTCGGAACTATTAAAATAGCATTAAAATATCATCCTGTTTCTAAACAAAGCGCAATTACCGAATTGCAACGCATTAGTAAACCGGGATTAAGAAAATATGTAAAAGCAGATGAACTTCCTCGCGTGTTAAACGGATTGGGCATCGCAATTATATCCACTTCAAGAGGATTAATTACCGATAAAGAAGCACGTCAATTACAAGTAGGCGGAGAAGTAATTTGTTATATCAGTTAAAATTAGGAGAATAAGATATGTCAAGAATTGGAAAATTACCTATAACATTACCTCAAGGAGTAACGGTAACTATCAATGAGAAATCAAATGATGTTACCGTAAAAGGACCACGTGGAGAAATGACTCAAAAAGTAGATCCTTGTATCTCTCTTGAAATAGAAGGGAATGTATTGCACCTTAATCGTCAAACAGAACAAAAACGCCATAAAGCAATGCATGGATTATATCGTTCTTTATTGGCAAATATGGTAAAAGGTGTTTCGGAAGGCTTTACGATAGTACAAGAATTGGTAGGGACAGGCTATAGAGCGCAAGCAAACGGACAACTGTTAAATCTTACATTAGGTTATTCACACGATATTATTTTTGAACTGCCTAAAGAGATAACAGTAGAAACAATTACCGAAAGAGGAAAAAACCCTATCATTAAATTAACTTCTTACGATAAACAATTATTAGGACAAGTTGCTTCTAAAATACGTTCTTATCGTAAACCGGAACCTTATAAAGGTAAAGGTATTAGATTTGAAGGTGAAGTGGTTAGAAGAAAAGCAGGTAAATCAGCAGAGAAGAAATAAGAGAAACGCAATAATTATAGAGTGATGAAGAACTTAAAAACATATAGAAGAAATCGAATTAAAAATAGAATTCGCAAAACTATTAGAGGGACGGCAGAACGTCCAAGACTATCTGTTTTCAGAAGTAATAAACAGATATATGCACAAATAATAAATGATCAAATGGGAACTACCCTTGTTGCTGCATCATCAATGATGGAATCAATAGATTCTCAAAAAATTACTAAGACAGAAAAGGCTAAATTAGTAGGAAAAGAATTGGCTATTAAAGCAAAAGAAGCCGGTATTAATACTGTTGTGTTTGACCGCAATGGATATTTATACCATGGAAGAGTAAAATCTTTAGCAAATGCAGCAAGAGAAGAAGGTTTAATATTTTAAATTACGATTATGTCAACAGTAAAAAGAGTAAAGACAAGTGAAATTGAACTTAAAGATAGGTTAGTAAGCATACGCCGAGTAACAAAAGTAACAAAAGGAGGAAGAACATTTAGTTTTTCTGCTATTGTTGTTGTAGGCAATAAGGAAGGAATCGTTGGCTGTGGTTTGGGGAAGGCTAAAGAAGTGAACATGGCTATTCAAAAAGGAATAGAAGATGCTAAAAAACATCTGATACAAGTTCCCATATTAAAAGGAACCGTACCACACACTCAAGAAGGAAAATATAGCGGAGCATTAGTATTGGTTAAACCGGCATCACCCGGTACCGGAGTTATAGCCGGAGGAGCTATGCGTGCGGTATTAGAAAGTGTCGGATTGAAAAATGTGTTAGCAAAATCAAAAGGTTCCCCTAATCCTCATAGTGTGGTAAAAGCTACAATAGATGCTTTATCGAAGATGAAAGACCCTTATACGGTGGCACAATTAAGAGGTGTAGAATTATCAAAAGTGTTTAACGGTTAATAGGCAATACGATGAAAAAATTAAGGATAACACAAATTAGAAGTCAAATTAATAGACCTAAAAATCAGAAGAGAACAATCACTGCATTGGGATTGAAAAAACTAAATTGTCCTATAGAGGTAGAAGCAACACCTCAAATATTAGGGATGATAGAAACAGTGAAACACTTATTAAAAATAGAAGAAATATAATAATTTGGAAAGGTAGATTAAGATATGAATTTACATAATTTAAAACCGGCAGCAGGTTCGACAAAGAAAAGCAAACGCATAGGTAGAGGTCAAGGTTCCGGCAAAGGTGGAACTTCTACAAAAGGACATAAGGGAGCTCAATCACGTTCCGGTTATTCAAGAAAAGCCGGATTTGAAGGAGGTCAAATGCCCCTCTATCGTCGTGTGCCGAAATCAGGATTTAAAAATATTAATCGTATTGAATACAACGCCATTAATATTTCTATTTTACAACATTTATACGATAAAAAAGGAATAACATCTATTGATTTAGAAGTGTTGAACAACAACGGATTAGCATCTAAAAAAGATAGAGTAAAAATATTAGCTAACGGCACATTAACTGCAAAGTTAGAAGTCAAAGCACATGCTTTTTCTGAAAAAGCAATACAAGCAATAGAAGCAAATGGTGGAACAGCAATAAAAATATAGCATGAAAAAACTTATAGCAACAATTAAGAACATTTATAATATTGAAGAGTTACGTAATCGAATTCTTTATACCTTAGGTATTGTGTTAATATATAGAGTCGGTTCTTATATTGCACTACCGGGTGTAGATGTTCAAGCACTTGCCAACACCTCTTTTACATCAAGCTCTCGCGAAGGCTTGTTGGGTTTGTTGGATATGTTTTCAGGTGGTGCGTTCTCTAATGCATCTATTTTTGCATTGGGAATTATGCCTTATATTTCGGCATCCATTGTTATACAATTGATGACCTTAGTAGTACCTTACTTTCAACGTTTACAGAAAGAAGGAGAAAGTGGCAGAAAAAAAATCAATCAATTAACAAGATTTTTAACCATAGCCGTTACGGCACTACAAGCACCTGCTTATTTGACTAATTTAGTGTCGCAAGTAGGATTAAACTCAGGCGTTTTCCATACATTTACAGGAGAACCAATAGTCGCTGGATCGGGTTTGCCATGGTCGTTTACGTTTGTGTCTATTATCGTTTTAGTGTCAAGCACATTGTTTATTATGTGGTTAGGAGAACGAATTACGGATAAAGGAATCGGAAATGGTATTTCTCTTTTAATTATGGTGGGTATTATAGCACGTTTACCTTTTGCATTATCGGCTGAATTTGTTTCAAAAGTAGCTGAAAGAGGAAACGGAGGTCTTATTACTTTCCTTATCGAACTATTAGTATTATTAGCTGTCGTGTTGATTTCTATTTTATTAGTACAAGGCACACGCAAAATTCCCGTACAATATGCTAAAAGAATTGTCGGTAATAAACAATATGGCGGTCAAAGACAATATTTACCGATTAAAGTAAATGCTGCAGGAGTAATGCCTATCATTTTTGCACAAGCAATTATGTTTTTACCGTTAACATTAATGGGTTTTGCTTCTAATAGCGAAACAATGGGCGCTTTAGCCGCTGCCTTAACAAACAATACAGGTTTTTGGTATAATTTTATTTTTGCAATACTAATTATATTATTTACCTATTTTTATACTGCAATCACCTTTAATCCCAATCAAATTGCAGACGATATGAAGAAAAACGGAGGATTTATTCCGGGCATTAAACCGGGAAAAAAGACAGTTGAATTTATTGATAATGTTATTTCTAAAGTAACATTACCGGGTTCAATCTTCCTTGCATTTATTGCTATTATGCCGGCATTTGCCAGAATATTTGGAATAAATTCTCAATTTGCACAGTTTTTTGGCGGAACATCATTATTGATTATGGTAGGAGTAGTGTTAGATACGCTACAACAAATAGAAAGTCATTTGTTAATGCGTCACTATGATGGATTAACAAAATCGGGTAGAATAAAAGGACGTAGCACTCTTCCTATTTAAAAAAATGTTGTAAATTTTAGGGAAAGTGATACATTTAAAGACGGAAAAAGAAATAGATATTATAAAACAAAGTTCTTTGATAGTTGGAAAAACCTTGGCGGAAGTTGCAAAAATAATTCGACCGGGGATGATGTGTAAAGTCTTAGATAAAGTAGCAGAAGAATTTATCCGCGATAATGGAGCAGTGCCATCTTTTAAAGGATATAATGGATTTCCTGCAACATTATGCATCTCGGTAAACGATGTGATAGTACACGGCATTCCGGGAAATTATGAACTACAAGAAGGAGATATCGTATCGGTAGATTGCGGAGCAAAAAAAAACGGCTTTCACGCTGATTACGCATACACTTTTTATGTAGGAAAGGTAGTGGAAGAAATTCAAAATCTTTGTATAAGAACAAAAGAATCTTTATACAAAGGTATCGAACAGGCAAAAGAAGGAAATAGGATAGGAGATATAAGCTATGCTGTTCAGTCTTATGTGGAAAGTTTTGGATATTCGGTTGTAAGAGAATTAATTGGACATGGCGTAGGAAAATATTTACACGAAAAACCGGATGTCCCGAATTATGGACAAAAAGGAAAAGGACCGAAAATCAAAAAAGGAATGGTTTTTTGCATAGAACCGATGATTAATTTAGGATTGAGGTACATACGAATTGATAGAGACGGTTGGACAATGCGGACGGCAGACGGAAAACACTCGGCACACTTTGAGCACATGGTAGCAATCAGGGAAAAAGGAACGGAAATATTATCAACATACGAATATATAGAAGAAGTATTAAATAAAAAATAAATGGCAAAACAGTCAACGATAGAACAATACGGTATAGTGTTAGAATCACTTGGAAATGCAATGTTTCGTGTCGAATTAGAAAACGGACACAAAGTAACTGCATATATTTCAGGGAAGATGAGAATGCACTATATTAAAATTTTACCGGGCGATAAGGTAAAAATGGAAATGTCTATTTATGACTTATCAAAAGCCAGAATTATATTTAGGTATAAAAATTAAGATTGGAATAAGCATGAAAGTTAGAACATCAGTTAAAAAAAGAACAGACGACTGTAAAATTGTACGTCGTAAAGGGGTTGTTTATGTGATTAACAAAAAAAATCCTAAATTTAAACAAAGACAAGGTTAAAATTAAATAGATAAACTAAAAAGAAGTATATGGCAAGAATTGCTGGTATTGATTTACCAAAAAACAAAAGAGGAGAAATCGGTTTAACGTATATCTACGGAATTGGAAGGACGACGGCTCAACGAATATTGACGAAAGCCAATGTTTCTTGGGATAAGAAAGTTCAAGATTGGAATGACGAAGATTTAAATGCTATCCGTACTATCATTGGTGAAATGAAAATAGAAGGAGCATTGCGTTCGGAAGTACAAATGAACATTAAACGTTTAATGGACATAGGTTGCTATCGAGGCATACGACACCGTCTCGGATTACCTGTTAGAGGACAATCAACAAAAAACAATGCGCGGACGCGTAAAGGAAGAAAGAAAATTGTTGCAAATAAGAAAAAAGCAACAAAGTAAAAAATTAGAAAATAAACTTTAAGAGAATAAAAAATCGTTTATGGCAAAATCAGCAAAAGTTACGAAGAAAAGAGTCGTAAAAGTAGATGCGGTAGGAAAAGCATTTGTTCAAGCATCTTTTAATAATGTTATTGTTACTTTAACCAATAATTATGGTCAAGCTATTTCTTGGTCATCGGCTGGGAAAATGGGATTTAGAGGTTCAAAGAAAAACACCCCTTATGCAGCTCAAATGGCAGCGCAAGATGCTGCAAAAGTAGCTTATGATTTGGGGTTAAGAAAAGTAAAAGTCTTTGTTAAAGGACCCGGTGGAGGAAGAGAGTCGGCAATTAGAACCATCAATGCTGCAGGTATTGAAGTTGCGGAAATAGTTGACGTAACACCATTACCGCATAATGGTTGCAGACCTCCTAAAAGAAGAAGAGTTTAATAATTTAAGAAAAACAGTTTAATTTAGATAAAAATGGCAAGATATATTGGTCCAAAATCAAAAATAGCGAGGAAATTTAGAGATCCTATATACGGTCCTGATAAATATTTAGAAAAGAAAAATTATCCTCCCGGACAACACGGTATTAATAAAAAAAGAGGAGCAGGTAAGTTATCGGAATATGGGTTACAATTGCAAGAAAAACAAAAAGCAAAATACACCTATGGAATTTTAGAAAAACAATTCAAGAATATTTATCGAAAAGCTTCTGCAAAAAAAGGAGTTACAGGAGAAATATTATTGCAATTAATAGAATCTCGTTTAGATAATATAGTTTATCGTTTAGGAATAGCTCCCACAAGAGCGGCAGCACGCCAATTGGTAACACATAAACATATTGTTGTGAATGAAAAAGTTATTAATATTCCTTCTTATACATTAAAAGTAGGAGATATTGTTGGTGTAAGAGAACGCTCAAAAGCTCTTGAAACAATACAAGAATCTTTAAGTCGACATTCGGCAAGCAGGTATCCATGGTTAGAGTGGGATAGCAACAGCATGGCAGGAAAATACATGATGATTCCCGAAAGAGATATGATACCGGAAAACATTCAAGAACAGTTGATTGTAGAGTTATATTCTAAATAAAAACTAAGTTAATAATAAATAAAAAAAATATAATAAAATGGTTATAATACCTTTTCAAAAACCGGATAAAGTAATAATGTTGGAAGCCAATGACTATTTTGGAGTCTTTGAATTCCGACCCTTAGAACCCGGCTATGGAGTTACAATAGGAAATGCTTTACGCAGAGTACTTTTATCTTCTCTTGAAGGATTTGCAATCACATCTATTAAAATAGAAGGAGTATTGCACGAATTCTCAACAATACCCGGAGTTCTTGAAGATGTTACAGATATTATTCTGAACATAAAACAAATTCGATTAAAAAGTAAAATTGAAAATCAAACAAATGAAAAAGTTAGTTTTACTATTGTAGGACAAAACGAATTTAAAGCAGGCGATATCAATGACTTTTTAAGCGGATTCCAAGTGCTAAACGAAGATCTTCATATTTGTACTATGGAGCCAAGTGTGAAATTGGATATAGAATTAACTATTGACAAAGGGCGCGGTTATGTACCGGTAGAAGAGAACAGACAAGCACATAATGAAATTGGAGTTATAGCATTAGATTCTATTCATACACCGCTTAAAAATGTTATGTACAGAGTAGAAAACTATCGGGTAGAGCAAAAAACCGATTTTGAAAAATTGATTTTTGAAATTACAACCGACGGTTCGGTACATCCGAAAGAAGCATTGAAAAAAGCAGCTAAAGTTTTAATACATCACTTCATTCTTTTCTCTGAAGAAAGAATAACAATGAATATTGACGAACTATCTTTAAGTGAAGAATTTGATGAAACCTCATTGCATATCCGAAAACTATTGAAACAGAGATTAGTAGATATGGAACTTTCTGTAAGAGCATTGAATTGTTTAAGATCTGCCGATATAGAAACCTTAGGCGATTTAGTTGCAGTTCATAAGTCCGACTTGTTAAAACTTAGAAATTTCGGAAGAAAATCATTGACCGAATTGGAAGAGTTTGTTAAATCAAGAGGATTGGAATTTGGAATGAATGTGGCAAAATATAAATTAGATTTAGAAAAAGAATAGAGATATGAGACACGGGAAAAAAGTAAAATCATTAGGTAGAAAAAGTGCTCATCGAAAAGCGATGTTATCCAATATGGCAACATCTTTAATTATGCACAAAAGGATAACTACAACAGTAGCTAAAGCCAAGGCACTTCGAAAATACATAGAGCCGTTAATTACAAAAGCAAAAACCGATTCCACTCATTCAAGACGCATTGTGTTTAGCTATTTACAAGATAAAGCAGCAATCACTGAATTGTTTAGAGAAATTTCGCCGAAAATTGCCGATAGACCGGGCGGATATACACGTATTTTACGTACGGGATTTCGTATAGGCGATGGTGCCGAAATGTGTATTATTGAGTTAGTAGATTATAACGACAACTATACGCAAAGCAAAGGTGCTAAAAAAGCGAAGGCAAAAACAACTCGTAGAGGTAGAGGTAGAGGTAAAAAAGAAGCTCTTGAAACAACATCCGCAACAACACCAATTGTAGAAGAAAAAACAACTGAGAAAACAGAAGCTGAAGTAGAAACAACTGAAGTAGAAGAAAAAGAAGATAAAAAAGTTAAAGAAGAGAAAGTAAAAAAAGTAGAAGAAGTTGAAGAAAAAGAAGTTGAAGAAAAAGAAGTTGAA